>JBBQAD010000002.1:0-19919 GCA_038315885.1 Fibrobacteria bacterium
AGGTTAAGTGATAACGATTGGGTTGCTTGAATCTGGTAAAGTCACAGCCTCAACACTTTGCCCTTAGACCTTGAAAAACTTGTCAGATGCGTAGTTCATGACAGCCTTGAAATAAACATATATTTACTCTGAACTTGTAAACCCCAGGACAAAATGTTTCGAAGATTGCCGCAGCAGCTCACTGTCCCTTTATGGGAAGCACCAGTCCCAAGTTCTTTAATAAAGAAGATATGAGCGAGCTTCCCCAAATTGAAGACTTAGCTAACTACATGGATAGAGCTGAGTATTTGAAATGGCGCTCTTTTCGAGAAAGTGATGATGCACGCTATGTTGGATTAGTATTGCCTCGCTTCTTGCTTCGACTACCTTACGGGCCTGATACAGTAGGGGTGAAAGAATTCAACTATACCGAAAGCGTCACCGGAGAAGACCATCATAAATATCTCTGGGGAAATGCAACTTTTTCCTTTGCGGCTAATATGGTGCGTTCTTTCCAAAGCCATGGCTGGTGCGTGCAGATTCGTGGGCCAGAGTCGGGTGGCAAGGTCGAAGATCTACCCATCCATCTCTATGATGTCGGTCGTGGAAAAGAAAGCAAGATTCCCACCGAAATTTTAATTCCCGAAACCCGTGAATTTGAATTTGCCAATCAGGGATTCATTCCCCTTAGCTTCTACAAGAATCGAAATTATGCGTGTTTCTTCTCGGCCAATTCATCCCAAAAACCTCAGGTTTATGATGATCCGAATGTAACAGCTAATTCTCGGGTCAACTCCCGTTTGCCGTATATTTTTCTGACCTCTCGCTTAGCTCATCACTTAAAGGTCATCCAGCGTGAAAATATTGGTGCCACCAAAAATGCGGCCATACTACAAGAAGAACTGAACGGTTGGATTAAAAATCTCGTAACTGAGATGAAGAACCCTGGACCGGAGTTGGCTGCTAAACGGCCATTGAGTGCAGCAGCTGTAACTGTAAGTGAAATGGAAGACAATCCCGGATTTTTCAAAGTGGGAATGTCTGTCAGACCTCACTTTCAAGTCGAAGGCATTGATGTAAATCTTCAACTGGTTTCAAAGATGCCAAAAGGGAAGTAACAGCTTTTTGTCAAGTCAAGAAGGCTTGCTTGACAGAATGTTAATGTATGTCGGCAGGATTTATTCCTGCCGTTTTTATTTAGAGACTCTTCCAGCAAAAACTTTTTACTTTGCAAAATCACTGCATCCTGGTTCTATCGGCATTTTCGTCCATTGAGCCTGGAAAAGTTTACTTTTAAGTCTTGATTTACAACTTAATGCAATTCAACGAATTATTTTCTTTTTCAGGTGATCTCGATCACAGATTTACTTTGAAAATTTTAACACATTAGAGTCATAAGGAATTTAATCATCCTTATTTAACATTCCTCAATCAAGGAGAAGGACAATGGCACGGTCAGGATACGCAAAAATCATCGGAGAGAAAACCTCCGACATCAAAGGCTCAGTCAAACAAAAAGGTCACGAAGATTGGATCGAAGTGATTTCCATGGATCACACCATCTTGACACCGGTTGATAAACAGACTGGACAAGTCTTTGGTCGTCGTCAGCATCAACCCCTGGTCTTGGTAAAACCTACAGATAAGGCAACCCCGCTTATCTATAAGGTGATGTGTTCGGGCGAAAACTTAAGCAAGGTCACCATCGACTTTTTGAAAGTCGATAAAACCGGAGTAGAGGTGAATCACTATTCCATCGAACTCGAAGAAGCCAAGGTGATTCAAGTTCGCACGCTTTTACCCGATACCAAAACCGAAGAGCTCACCAACCGTCCCATGACTGAAGAAGTGTCACTCTCGTATCGCAAAGTGACCTGGATTTACCACGATGGCGGCATCATGCACAGTGACGATTGGCACGATAGAACCGCTTAGTCATTCCAGAGCCCTGACCGGCAGCGCCTCAGCTGGGCTAGTCGGTACGGCGAGGCGGACGTATCTCTTGAAAAAACACCCGATTGTCGGGTGTTTTTTTTGTGCTTTGCAGACTCAAGCAATTGAGTTCACCCAAAGACCATAACATGATTCGCTCCAACAAGCTTTAAATTTGTCCCATTTACAAATGTATCACTTTGGCGCAACAACGCGAAAGCCCACATCGATGCCGGATTTGGTGGGGTTTGCAAAGAATCGTAAAGGAACACGAAGGTTTTTGTGTTCATCGAAAAAACTGCCCCCTCGAATTACTTTTTTATCTCCACTGTTGGGTCCAGATGGATTGTATTTCGGACTGCTTGAATAATAACTTTGATCATACCAATCATTGACCCACTCGGCGACATTCCCGCTGATATCACTCAGCTTGTATCCATTGGGTTTTAGAGATCGGACTAATTGTGGGCCACCATATTTCGCGTGGGGGTTGGTCCATTTATCAGGATAGGCATTTAAGGAAAACCAGGCGAACTCTTTTACTTGGGTAGTATTCAATTTTTCGCCCCAGTAATAATCAGTAGTTGAACCCCCACGGGCTGCCTTTTCCCATTCGGCCTCCGTAGGTAAGCGATATCCATTTTTGGTGAGATTTGCCGTCCAGCTACCAGAGCCGATTAATGGTAGCGATACTTTGTAAACATATACAGTATCAAGGCCATCGCGTATACTACGCGCATTGCAATAGCGTACGGCATCAATCCAGCTTACTCCATGGGCCGGGTAATTGTCACCAATGGCGGGATAATCAATGCTACTTTTCCAGGGGGTGCTTCCGGTCATATCGTAAAAATCTTTTTGTGTCACTTCTGTGCTGTCTATCCAATAGGCAGCTAGACTAACCGTATGGCTGGGTTGTTCATCAATTTCTCCGTTGTCAGAGCCCATCATAAAACTTCCAGTGGGGATGAGTTTCATTGCGCAATAAAGACAACTTTGAGCCGTTGTTACAGTTTTGGTTTTAGATAAACCAGATTCACCATAGGAGTTAAGCGCTGAAACAGCAAAAGCGTAAGTCGTACCTGATTTCAATTCCGAGATTAAAGCAGGAGAATTTGAATTAGGATACTTGGTGGCATTGTTACTGATGGCTGAACCTTCTTCGAAATACACGGTGTAGGAGCTCGCTTCAGCAACCGGATCCCAGCTAAGCGAAGCAGAACGGTTTGCATTCAATGTAACAGACAAATTAAGCGGTGCAGGCGGTGGCGAACCAGCAACTGAAAACGTATATGCCGCTGAAGCAACTTTGCTCTCAGTTAATCCGCTTTTGAAGGCCTTTGCTTTTACTGTCGCATCGTTTTTTAAATCGATTGGTGTAGAATAGAGGCTGGAACTGTCGGTGGGTTCGCTTCCATTTAAAGTGTAACGAATGACGCTAGAACTGGTGGAGCAGGCAATAGCGACTTGAATGGCATTGCTATAAACACCAGAAGCAGGACTGATTTTTGGCGTAGCGACCTGAATGAAATACTTGGCTTGGGTACTTTGACTGCTGACCTGTCCGCTGGCAAAGGCTTTGGCCTTGATTGTACTGTTCTGAGTGAGTTTGACCGCGTTAACATAGAGATTGGAGTTTGCTACGGGTTCTGTTCCATCTACAGTATATCGGATTTCTCCCGTCCCTGAACTGTTAAGTTGAAAGCTAAGGGAGTCGGTGGCAATGGTGCCTGAGGCGGGACTAAAAATCGGTGGAGAGGCAGTATCGGGAGCAGGAATGCGTATGAGGTATGTGGCGACCGTCGATTGGCTTGGTTCTAAACCCGATTTGAAAGACTTTGCCTTGATGGTAAGATCAGAGTTAACCCCGATAGGTGTGTTATAGGAGGGGGAACTGGCATTGGGTTCCGAACCATCCAAAGTGTAACGAACTGTGGACGCGGCTGTAATAGGAGAAAGAGTAACATTGATGGATGAAGTATAGGTCCCACCAACGGGAGATATCGCCGGTGATGCACAGGCAATGGCATAGGCTGAAACCGCTACCGGACTGGGGGTAAGCCCAGTTTTGATAGCGATGGCTTTTAATGTGGTACTCTGTGACAAAGTGAGGGGAGTTGCATAGAGACTAGAGGATTCTGAAGGAGTAGTGCCGTCGGTTGTGAAATAGATACTTGCAGAGGGAGTACCACTTTGTAGACGAATGGTTTGGGAACCGATATAGTTGCCTCCACCGGGATTGAAGCTGGGTGCTTCTACAGTGCCAGCGATATCGATAGTGTAAGCGGCACTGCCTATTTCACTGGGACTGAGACCTTGTTTATAGGCTCTGGCCTTTACCAGTTTGGAAGCTGAAATTTTCAAAGAGTCTTTATAGAGGGGAGAACTGCTGATTGGGTCACTTCCATCAAGAGTATAGCGGATGTCGGCTCCCGTGCTGGATGTGATGTGAACCGTTTGGGCACTGGAATAAGTTCCTGACGACGGAGAAAAAACTGGAGAAGAAACTTGAATCTGGTAGGCTGCTGAGGAGGTGGCACTAGGGCTTTGGCCCGACTTGTAGGCGATGGCCTTCAGAGTAACACTAGTATCGATGGTCATAAGGGAACAGAGGGGAGACGATTCTGTTGGATTTGCGCCATTTTGAGTACAATGGATGGATGCTCCAACCGTGGCTGAACTCAATTTCACTAATTGAGGGCTGGCAAAGTTTCCACCCGCAGGAGTAAAAATAGGTGCTGAAACCTTGCCGGCGATTTCTATTACATAGACTTCAGATTTAATTTCACTGGCCGTCCAATTAGTTCTAAATGCCCTTGCTTTCAGGGTCTGACTGGCTCCAATAAAGATTGGTCCTGTATAGTGAGTAGAAGCCTGGCTAGGACTGGAACCATCGAGAGTATAGTATATAGCAATACTGTCTGTTTCACAGCTGAGAGCAACAAACTGTTCTCTGTTATATATTCCCCCAGGTATAGAGGCTTGGGCCTGCAATACCACCATTTCATAATCGGCCTCGGCAAGTTCACTGGCATCCATCCCGGGAGAAAAGGCACGAGCCTTGATGGTTAGGTTTCGGTTGATGGAAAGAGGGCTGCTATAGCCTTGACTGAGCTCCGTGGGATCGCTGCCATCGAGTGAATAACGAATGATTGTCCCACCTTGGGAATTTGGACTGCTTAGGGTAACTGTTTGCCTGTAATTAAAGGCTCCTCCAGCTGGAGTGAAACTGGGTGCCGAGGCTATACCTGCTACATTGATTACATAGGTTTCTTGGGCAATAACGCTCGGAGTATTGTAGGGGCTAAAGACTCGGGCTTTGATTACAGTGCTTGACTTTAGGATTACGGCGTTGCTGTAGATGGTGGAATTTTCATCGGGATCGGAACCATTTGTGGTATAACGGATCGTGCTTCCCACTTCGTTAGAAAAAAGTGTGACAGATTGCGCAGAAGTATAGTTGCCACCCTTTGGCGTAAATTGGGGACTTAATAATTTGATGGAGTAGCTCTCTGATTCAATGACACCTAAGGCCTTCTCATTTTTAAAAGCACGGGCCTGCAATGTTACATTCTGGGAAATTCGCAAAGAGTCTTGGTATAGAGAAGAGTTGGCCTTGGGTTCAGTCCCATCAGTGGTATAACGAATTTCAGCATCTGGGTACTCAACCTTGACGGCTAAGGCAATTTTTCCTTCATAGACCCCTCCAGGAAGACTAAAGATTGGCACTGAAATTTGAGCCTCACGGTTTTCTCTGGCCAGCTGTAAACATTCGGTTAATTCCAGATTGCAATTGGGAGCATAGGTCTGGATGCTATCGGCAATGCCGTCTTTATTGTTATCTGCCAGCCAGGTGGAATCATCGGAATCAATTCGGGTGGGGTCGACCGGGGAATTGAAATCACGACCGCAGCTGAAAAAAATGCAGAAGCCTGCTATCATCAGGCAGCAAACATGAATCATTTTTTTTAGCATAAATGCGTCCCCTTAGAAGACCCAAAAAACAAAACTAGTCGCAATGGATACACCGGCGAAAGTACCGTAGAGATTTCGTTTCTTATCATGTTCCTCTGTTTCAAGGCGATAGGAAGCAGCCTGGTCAGGCACCCGCGCACTAAGGTAGTTGTCATAGGACTTCTTCCCCTGGCTATTTTCATTATAGGACAGAGCCAAGAAGGTGGCCCCAGCTCCTAGTGTAACATAGCGGATTAAATGTTTCCAGATGGGAGTTTTTCCACTTGTAGCAACTGAGGCCTGCGTCCCCCCATCCTCTAAAATTACCTGGGAAAAAAACTTGTTTTCAAATTTGAGGAGTTTTTGAAAATCATTGGAATGAAAGGGCCATTCGCGCAATTTTCGCTTTTTTGAGATGTCATACAAGGCTAGTTGCAAATCGAAGGTACCCTGGTTCATCTTCAAGCGGGAGTAGATTAGATGGGCCACACCCAATTTATTCCCCATTTCTAGCATGTTTTTTTCCGTGGCTTCGAGAGAGGAGGGTTTCAAATCCAGAGCCTGAAGCAGATCATTCAATTCAGTCTGATTCATCAAATCGTATTGACCTGAGGCATACCCATGAGTTGCTAGGCGTTCGATAATAACCTGGGAATAAGCTGAAGGTTCATTTAAATCGAGGATAGCCAAGAGTCCTTTGGTGGGTACACTTTGTTTTTGCAGATCAGCAGGATCAAGAGGTTTAAAAATTTGTGACCATCGGTGAACTAAGGCATCGCTGCCTTCGCTTCCCTCTTTGAGTAACACTTCACCCACTTCGCTCCAAACGACCTTGCTCGAAGGAATGTTGGCGAGATTAAAGGTGAAAACACCCATGTTTTCAACGCGAGTGAGGGTGGTCCATAACACATACTCCGCTTGAACTATGTTTCCGGCATCAAAGGCACAGGGAAATTCGTGACAGCCTCTATACTTTTCAAACGAGTATTCGCGGTATTTCTGTTCAGCCTGTTCACGACTGAGTACATTCCACTTTTTTTTCACACGCAGTAATGAGCGCAGTTGTTCGCCCATTTCACGATTACCCAGACTACTCTTTAGACTGACCGGATCGAGGATTAACAATTTTGGGAGCGAATCTTGTTGTTCGGCTGAAGCACTTTTTCCAAATCCCAAAATGGGATTAATCAACAATGTATACAAAACTAAAACGAAGGCTCTGAACCTGACTTGTGATTTCAAAGCCTTGTCATTGCTTATGTGCAAATAAAACTGACCCATTATGCCTGACCCGCTTTACCTGATACCAAATATCATCAAATCCAAGAAAAATACCTATTGCATCGAAATAAGGTTGCAACTTCTATGGGGGAAACCGAGTCGCTGTGACTCGAATCATTAAGAATAACAAGAAAAAAGCCCCAGAAGCCAAAGAGGCACAAGGTTATAAGAACGAGTTAAGTTTATGGTTAATTGAAAGTAAAATGAGGAAGGAAGGCCGCTGTGAAACTGCTTCGATTTGGTGAGCCAGGAAAAGAAAAACCGGGCCTATTGCTGCCAAGCGGTGAAGCAAAAGACCTTTCGAAGTATTTCGATGACTGGGATAGGGACTTTTTTATAACCGATGGAATGAAGTTTCTGGCAGAATTATTGGCGGAGAAAGGGAAGAGCTTTCCAAATCTGGCTGATTCAACTCGCATCGGCCCTTGTATTGCTAGACCCGGGAAGGTGATGGCCATTGGCTTAAATTATTCGGGACATGCTCAGGAAACAGTTGCCAAAATACCCGATGAGCCGATTGTTTTTCTTAAAGCTCCCAATTCTATTTGCGGTGCTTATGATGCCATTCGTATCCCCAAAAACAGTTTGAAGACCGACTGGGAAGTGGAATTAGGTGTAGTTATCGGTAAAGATGCACGTTATCTGGATTCACCGGCTGAAAGTATGGATTACGTAGCCGGTTACTGTATCAGTCATGATGTATCTGAAAGGAGTTTTCAAAAGGATCGGGGAGGAGGCCAATGGACCAAGGGAAAATCCTGTGATACCTTCAATCCCATCGGACCCTATTTGGTCAGTTGCGATGAAATAAAAGATCCGCAAAATCTGACTTTAGGAACCAAGGTGAATGGCCAAATGATGCAGGAATCTCATACCTCTGCGATGATTTTTAATGTTGCCTTTTTGATCTATCATCTCTCTCAATTTATGACATTAGAAGCGGGTGACCTCCTCTCAACTGGCACACCTGAAGGAGTGGGAATGGGGCATGTTCCACCCGTATATCTAAAAGAGGGAGACCAGATTAATATGTGGATTGAAGGTTTAGGAGAGCAGAAAAATCGATGTATTGCCTGGGATGCCAAGGCATAGATTCTCCTCAAGCATTATATTATTTGGACTCTCCCAAGTTGGGCTTAACTCATCCAACTTCCTTAAAGTCAAATCAGGTTCGGATAAAATCGTTAAAGAAGGAGCATATATGCAAACAAGTAGTTCACCCCAAATGACCAGAAATCGGCTAACACAAGCCGTGCTTATTTTTTTTCTGACAATTGTAAGCCATTCGTTTTCTCAGAATTTTTCCTTCGAAAATGATTTTGTACCCATTGTTCAAGAACGATGTATCTCTTGCCACATCGATGGCCAAGACCCAAAGGCACCGCTTCATGATTGGACTGATTCAAGCGAAGTGTATAAGTTTCGGGTGGAAATGCGCAGGCGTTTATTGTTACCCAAAAATGCAAAAGACCACATGCCTAAAAATGATGAATTGTCAGAGGATGAATTGGTAATAATGACTTCCTGGCTTTCGAATTTGTCGAGTGCAGGCATTAAAGTTTCCCAGAAAAATAAAGATGGGAAATTTGAAGCTGGCATTCAAAATAAGGTGATCAGTCAAGCGGCAATAACACAGGAAACAAAGCAGTTACTGATTCAATCAAGTGAGAATGATCTGCATACTATTACCGGAAAAAAAATAAGCAGCCCCGGTGAAATTAAGACTACAAAGAAGAGTAACACAATTAATAAATAAACCTGAAAATGGGGATCGGTTCAAGCTTAGCCCTTGATTTCAGTCCAAATGAGATCCCATTTCTGATTTGCAGTTCCTAAATCTTCGTACCATTCACATTTCTCCATCAATGATTGAGGAGGATATAAAGAGGAATTATTGAGAATATCGGGTGGAGTCTGAGTATACGATGCTTCATTAGGGCTGGCATATAAAATCTTCTGCGACAACCTAGAGCCGATGTCCGGCCTTAGCAGAAAATTAATGAATTCCAGAGCCAATTCCTTGTGGGGCGCGCGAGCAGGAATACACACATTGTCCATCCAAAGATTAGTGCCCTCTTTGGGAATGATGTAACGAATATCGGGATTTTCTGAGAAAGCCTGACTGGCATCTCCCGACCAGGCAAGAGAAATCCAAGCTTCTCCGCTTACCAATAAACTCTTGTAGTTATCAGATGTATAGGCTAAAACCAGGGGCTTTTGACCGATTAATATGCGTTTGGCTTCTTCCAGCTCTGAAGCTTTGGTTGAATTCATGGAGTAGCCTAAATATTTGAGCGCCATGGCAATCACTTCTCTTTGGCTATCGAGCATAACGATGCGCCCTGCGTAACGTTGATCAAAAAGTGCGTCCCAACTTTCCGGCTGTTCAGTAATCATTTTGCTGTTGTATGCAATTCCCATGGTTCCCCACATATACGGCGCAGACCAACGGTTCTTGGGGTCGAAATACAAACGCTTGAATTTTTTCCCGACATTTTTCATGTTCGTTACACCCGAATCGCCCAGGGGTTCGAGTAATGCCTGTTTCCATAAAGCTTGTACTGTATAGTCACTGGGAAATACCACATCGTTGCCCGAAGACCCAGCCTGGAGTTTGGCCATCAATTCTTCATTACTGGTATAGGTATCATAATTAACGTGTACATTGAATTCTTTTTCAAAATCTTTAATTACGGTTTCATCGATGTAATCAGACCAGTTGAGTACATTTAATTCTTCTTGTTTGCCACAGGCTAAAAACAGGTACAAGCAGCTTAAACCGCATAAATGGATACAATATTTCCAGAACGCCAGTGGCTGTTTGCAGAACATCGAATACCTCCATTGTGAAAAATATCTTTCATAATGGTGCTTTGATAGCTTTTTATGAGATGGTTTTCGGTTTCCAAGGAGTTTTTAATATCGCACAGATTCCCACAATCAATACAATGCAAATCAAAATGAGTGTAAACAAGGCGTTAACCTGAGGGTTCAATCCGATTTTCAACATGGATTGAATTTTCAAGGGAAGAGTGGTGGAGGAGGGGCCTGCAGTGAAAAAACTAACTACCACATCGTCAAGGGAAAGACTGATGCAAAGTAGTAATGACGCCCATACTGCTGGCCGTAAATTCGGCCAGGTGATTTTAAAAAAGACCTGCATGGGGCTGGCGCCCAGATCAGTGGCCGCTTCTTCTAGTGCGATACCTTGATTTCTTAAGCGGGCAGTAATAATAAAAAAGGCGAAGGGAAGGCAAAATGTAACATGCGCTACAATAATGGAGTGGAGGCCCATATTCCAATGCAAGCATGAAAATAATGTGAGCGTTGTAATTCCCATCACCAAGTCAGGGAGAATTAGACTGCACATTAAAGCCAGTCGTAAACTTCCGTTGATTCGTGAAAAAGCCCTCGCGCTCACCAAAGCCGCAGGTAAGGCTAGCAGGATGGTAAAAAATGAGGATACGACGGCTACCAATAAACTGCGTGAAAGTGTGAGGAGCAGTGAACTGTTCTTCCAGACCAATCCGTACCATTTAAATGTAGCACCATGCCAGCGAGCAGAAAAAGGAGAATCATTGAAGGAGAAAAGAATAAGTATGACGATGGGACTATACAGAAACAGAAAGACAAGGAAAAGAAAGAACTTTTGCGGGAGCATCCTATATCTCTTCACTGCTGGGTGACTCATGAAAAGAGTTCTTCCAGTTTTTTTCGGCCTGTAACCTTCATTGCAAGCAGCCAAATCACCAGGATTAAGAGCAGTATCACTACGCTCAGGGCTGAGCCTGCTCCCCAATCGCGGGCAGACAAAAATTGATTCTGAATAAGATTTCCGAGAAGCATGGTTTTACCGCCTCCCAGGATGTCAGGAATGATATACAAGCTCATACTGGGAACAAAAACCAGAAGTACGGCTGCTGAGATTCCCGGTAAGCTTAAGGGTAAGAGAATTTTTTTGAAGATTATCCAATTGCCTGCGCCTAAATCTCGAGCAGCTTCAAAGAGCCTTCTATCAATTTTTTCGATGGATGCATACATAGGAAGAATTGCAAAGGGCA
Organism: Fibrobacteria bacterium; assembly: GCA_038315885.1. Lineage (GTDB taxonomy): Bacteria > Fibrobacterota > Fibrobacteria > UBA11236 > JBBQAD01 > JBBQAD01. The sequence continues at coordinate 11,208 of JBBQAD010000002.1, forward strand.
GAAAATTATAAAGCAGACCTAAAATAACCGCAAAGGAGTTGTATATCAGGGGAAGCGGCTCTCGAATGAATCCCAACATTTGCAGGCCGCTATTGAGTAAACCTTCAGAGCGAAGTAGATAAACCCAGGCATAGCAACGAATGAGCAGATTGGTCCACATGGGAAGTACCAGTGCAATCAGAAGTATTTTTTGAATTCTGGGTTTGGAAAAGGCTACGATTAGAGAGATGGGAAAGGCCAAGATTAAACAAAGCAAAGTGCTAAGACCCGCTATATATAAAGAGCGGATGCCTATCCGTAGGTAAACTGGTTGCAATAATTTTGCGTAATTTCCGAACTGAAAAGCAAGTTCCAATTCTCCGTAAGTCCCTCGTTTTGAGAAACTGTATACAATTAAAATGCACAGCGGCAAAATGATGAAAATTCCCAACCATAAACAAAGTGGCCAAAGCAGCCAGGCAGGATTCAAACGTTGTTTAAGACTAATTGCTGACATCGCTGTTAATCAAAGAGAATTCGAGACTGTTCCACATTCCATCCCAGGCGAACTTCATCTCCTGGGTTAAAATTTCGAATGGTATCACTCCCGCTGAGAGAAACTTCAATTTCAACCTCAGCATTGACCGTCACATAGATTCTCAAAGATTCTCCCTGAAAGCTCACTTGCTTTACGCTGGCATCAATTTCATTATCACAGCTTCGCAAACCCGGGCTGAGGATACGCACATGTTCGGGTCTCAAAAAGAGTGTTACTAATTCTCCCTCGCTGACAGCCCGCATTTTAGGGGCACGTATTTTATGCCCATCGAGTAACAGAGACGGGTGCGTTTCGGCCTCCAAAACCTTGACAGGCAATAGGTTGGCTCGACCCATAAAATTGGCACAAAAACGATTGGCGGGCTCTTCGTACAAATTGCGGGCATTACCTATCTGTAACAATCGACCATGATGCATTATGGCAATCCGGTCTGAAAGTCGCATGGCTTCTTCCTGATCATGGGTGACTAAAATGCAGGTGAGTCCCAAACGCCTTTGAATGGATTTAAGTTCATTTTGCATCTGTCGCCGCAATTGCACATCCAGAGCTGCCATCGGTTCATCGAGTAACAATACTTGTGGTTCCATCACCAAGGCTCGAGCCAGTGCAACTCTCTGCTGCTGTCCGCCGGATAACTGAGAAGGCATTCTGGAATTAAGACTTTCCATGCCAACCAATGAAAGCATCTCCATCACTTTTTTCTCAGTGCTATTTTCAGAAATACCCTTCAACCGTAGACCGAAGGCGACATTCTCTTTAACTGAGAGATGTGGAAATAGGGCATAATGCTGAAACACGGTATTGACCGGTCTCTTTTCTGCAGGCAGATTTTGAATTTCTTTAGCGCCTAAGAAAATTTTTCCTTCGTCAAGTGCTTCGAGACCTGCAATTAATCGCAAGGTGGTGGTTTTTCCGCAGCCGCTGGGCCCTAGTAGTGTGGTGAATTCGCCTTGATTGATTTCGAGATGCAAATTCTTTAATACGGCAGTTTTACTGAAGGATTTGCTGAGGTTTTGTAAGGCCAAAAAGCTAATCGACATGCTAGGCAAATATATTAAGCTTCGCTCAAACCTCGTGAGATCTTCGCGAACACTTCGCATTCATAAGTAAGGAACTTATTTCAGGCTTTATTCGTCTAATTGGAATTGGCTTTTCTTTCCGAGTGATAGAATCGGGTCACCTCCGAATTTAAGGAGAAATACCTTTTAATGCCCAGAATTCTGATGCACAAGATGTTCGCTCTGACCTCGTGCCATACAATTGCTCATTGTGCAGCACGCCGATGGCAGCGAAAGATTTTTTTTCATCCTTCTATATTCCCAAGCATCTTTTCCTTCGTTTAGCCAATTTGGCTCATTTAGTTTAAGGACTCCCGATATGCGCAAGAGTTTGATTGTACTTCTCCTAGTAGTGGGAGCACTCGGGATTATTCTGTTTTTGTTTCGACCGGCAAATCAAGAGGCAGCCATGGGTCCTAAAAAGGGAGCGGGCCCTGGCGGAGCTCCACCTATGGCGGTACAGGCGCTTGTGGCAAAAGCAGAAGCAATGCGAAACAGAGTGACAGTACCGGGCACAATTTTACCGAATGAATCGGTTGAATTGCGCAGTGAAATCGCGGGAAAAATAATTGAAATCCAATTTAATGAAGGAGAATCAGTTAAACAGGGTCAAGCGTTGTTCCGTATTGATGATCGCGAATTATCGGCCCAGGCTGATCAGGCCAAAGCAAATTTACAGCTGTTGGAATCTGCTGAATCCCGTCGTAAAGCCCTATTGAATCAGGGCGGAATCAGTTCGGAAGACTACGAACGAGCGGCAGGTGAACTGGCCATGGCTCAAGCGCAGACCAAGCTCTTAGAAGCCCGACTGGCAAAGACAGTGATACGCGCGCCTTTTTCAGGGCTAGTTGGTCTACGCCAGGTGAGTGAGGGCAGTTTTGTGGATGCCTCTAAATTATTAGCTCGTTTACAAAGTACAGATAGAGTTAAAATCGATTTTTCCTTGCCTGAGGCCTATGCTTCACAAGTTGCCATAGGTGATTCTGTTACAGTAAGGGTACGCTATAGCAAAGTTGCTTTTCCGGCCAAGGTTCTAGCTTCCGACAGACGCATCGACCCACAAAGCAATACTCTGCCGGTGCGGGCGATTTGTGACAATAAAAATCATCAGCTCATTCCAGGTGGATTCGCTGAAGTAGAAGTGTATCTCGGTTCAGCGGCTTCTTCTATTCTACTTCCGGCCAATGCCATTAATTCTGATAATCGAGGTACCTATGTGTTTCTCGCTAAGAATGGGAAGGCCATCCCAGCATATGTTTCGACCGGGCTTCGCAATGAAACTCAAGTTGAGATACTTTCGGGTGTTTTGGCAGGAGATACCGTCATTACCTCGGGCCTGATGCAGCTTCGCCCGGAAGCATCCATAAAAGTTACACTAGGAAGCTGAGGCCAAGGTGGATTTAGCAACACTTAGCATTCGCAGGCCAGTGCTGGTTATTGTGGCCTCACTGTTTATCATTTTATTTGGTTCGATAGCGGTTAATCGCCTGGGAGTGCGTGAGTACCCCAGCGTCGATCCACCGGTAATCACAGTAGCTACGACATATGTTGGAGCCAGCGCCGATGTAATTGAATCGCAGATTACCGAACCCCTGGAAGAATCGGTTAATGGGGTAGCTGGAATTCGCAGCCTGACCTCGGTCAGCCGTGAGGGACGTTCAACTGTTACAGTTGAATTTGATTTAGATGCCGATATCGAGGCTGCTGCTAATGATGTTCGCGATCGGGTCGCTCGGGCCTCGAGAACCCTACCGACCGATGTAGAGCCTCCGGTAGTTAGCAAAGCCGATGCAGATGCCTTTCCAATCATATTTTTAACTGTTCGCTCTCCTGGTAAATCTCTACTGGAACTGTCACACATTGCTTCAACAGCGATTAAAGAAAGAATGCAAACCATTCCTGGTGTAAGTGAAGTACGCATTTGGGGGGAGAAACGCTACGCCATGCGTCTGTGGCTGGATCCTGAAAAATTAGCCGCATACGGTCTCACTCCTTTGGATGTACAGTCCGCTCTAAGCAAAGAGAATGTGGAACTGCCAGCAGGCCGTGTAGAAGGCCTTTTAACAGAATTGAGTGTCCGCACCGAAGGGCGGTTGAGCAGTGCCGAAGATTTTGAAAATTTGATCCTGCGGGATGATCCGGGGAGTCTGGTGCGATTTCGTGATGTGGGTCATGCAGAATTAGGGCCCGAAAATGAGAGAACTGTTTTAAAACGAGATGGTGTACCCATGGTAGGGGTTGTTATCATCCCTCAACCGGGAAGCAACCATGTTGCCATCGCCAAGGAATTCTATCAAAGGCTAGAACAGGTGAAACGTGATTTGCCGCCCGAGTTCAGTTTGGATTTAGGCTTTGATAGCACAAAGTATATCAAGCAATCCATTTATGAAGTGGTTGAAACCATTGGCATTTCCTTTTTGCTGGTTATTCTCATCATCTTTCTGTTTTTACGCGAATGGCGTTCCACATTGATTCCAGTAATCACGATTCCCATCTCTCTTGTGGGCACTTTTTTCGTGATGTATCTACTAGGATATACGATTAACGTTTTGACCCTTCTCGGTTTGGTTCTTGCCATCGGTCTAGTGGTGGATGATGCCATTGTTATTCTGGAAAATATTTATTCAAAAATTGAATCAGGTATGGAACCCCATGCTGCCGGAGTGGCGGGCCAGAGAGAAGTTTTTTTCGCCATTATCTCGACGACTTTAGCCTTGGTGGCGGTATTCTTGCCCATTGTATTTCTACAGGGATTAGTAGGAAGACTATTTCGGGAGTTTGGGGTTGTCGTTGCTGCAGCTGTTGTCATTTCATCCTTCTTAGCCCTGACCCTGGCGCCCATGATGGCAACCCGATTGTTAAGAAAAAGGGTACATCGACATGACTTTTATGCTCGAACGGAACCCTTTTTTGAGAAGATGAGAGAGCGATATGGAAGGAGTCTAGAATTTTCTTTTCGTCACCGCTGGATTTCATTAGGACTAATGTTACTCTCGGTACTTGTGATTGGATTCACATTTTTTGCTCTTCCCTCAGAACTGTCTCCCATGGAAGACAGAAGTGCTTTGCGAGTATATGCCAGTGCACCCGAAGGCTCCAGTTATGAATATATGGATGCTTACATGGATCAATTGATTGAGTACACCAAAGATTCTATTCCTGAAGTTAAAAGTATTATTTCGGTTACCTCTCCCGGTTTTGGTGCCAGCAGTTCAGTCAATTCAGGCTTTATGCGGATTACTTTGGTGGATCCTAAAAACAGAAAATTATCCCAAGCCGCTACCGCTGGAAAAATGATGAAAGGATTGAGTCGATTCAGTGAAGCGAAAGCTTTTGTATCTCAAGAACAGAGTATTGGAGATAGACGCGGCGGTCTGCCAATTGCCTTTGTTATAAAGGCGCCTAACTTCGAAGAGCTTCGAGAAAAACTACCCACTTTTCTTGAAAAGGCATCGTCTGATCCTGCATTTCGAGTGGTTGATGTCAACTTGAAATTCAATAGACCCGAAATCAGACTGTCAGTGGATAGGGATAAGGCTAGAATTTTGGGTGTATCATTAATTGATATAGCCAAAACCTTACAGTCCGCTTTGGCCGGCCAACGCTATGGATACTTCATCATGGATGGAAAACAGTATCAGATTATCGGGCAAGTGCCGCGCAGTGAACGGGATGAGCCGCTTGATTTGAAGAAACTCTATGTGCGTTCGAAAAACGGCGACCTGGTGCAATTGCTAAATTTAGTGAGTTTAAAGGAAGAAACCAGCCCCCCGCAACTGTATCGTTACAACCGGTATGTTTCTGCGACGGTCTCGGCAGACATGGCACCGGGAGTGATACTGGCCGATGGAATTGCCGCCATGCAAAAAATTGCCGATGAAAATTTGCCTTCCAGTTTTTCTAGCGAATTGGCCGGTGCATCTAGAGATTTTCAGGAAAGCAGCAGCAGTTTAATCTTTGCCTTTATTCTGGCGCTTGTTTTAATCTACTTAGTACTGGCTGCCCAATTTGAAAGCTTCCGGGCTCCCTTGGCGGTTATGTTTACAGTTCCCCTTGCTTTGGCAGGAGCCTTGGCAACTCTATGGTATTTTCATTTGTCACTCAATATTTTTAGTGAAATTGGCATGATTATGCTGATTGGGCTGGTGACCAAGAATGGAATCTTAATTGTTGAGTTTGCCAATCAACGTATCGAGAGCGGACTATCAGTTATCGATGGAATTAAGGATGCGGCAAAATCACGCTTTCGTCCCATTCTGATGACATCCCTTTCGACCATACTCGGTACGATGCCGATTGCCTTGGCATTAGGGGCCGGTTCAGAAAGTCGTAAGCCCCTGGGAATGGCGGTTATCGGTGGATTGATTTTATCCACAGTTCTGACGCTCTATGTCATTCCTGTCTTATATTCTTATATCGCAAAAAGGCCAAAGCATGTTTAAATTTTTCAAGAGAGCTTTGACTGCTCTCGGGCTACTTGTTATCACTATCACAGCAGCCAAGAGTGACTCACTATCACAATTTGCTACCCTGAGTTTGCAAGAGGCCATCGACTTGGCATTAAAGAATAATTATGAGTTACAGATTGTGAAAATTGATTCGAGCATCTCAGAAAGCAATCATAGTGCGGGTGCGGCGGGAATACTGCCCTCCGCTAATTTATCCCTGCTGTCCTCTTCTGCAACAAGCGCTGGGCAATTGGATAGGATCACATTAGGTGTGGGTGTCAATTGGACCGTATTTGACGGTTTTAAGATGTTTACCAGCTATGCCAAGCTGGCCCTTTTGGATTCATTGGGAGTGTGGAAGACCAAGGCTGCGGTCAATGAGCTGATAGCAAGAGTGACACTGGCCTATGCCGATGTTCAGAGGCAAAAGGATCAACTTTTGGCCTTAGAAGATGCTTTGCAACTTTCTCACGAACGGCGAAGTTTGGATTCTTCCCGAATGGCAGTCGGCTCTGCTTCGCAATTTGACTGGCTGCGTTCGAGTGCCGACCTGAATGAAGATAGTTCAGCCTACTTGAAGCAGCAGACCGCCTACGAAGACAGCAAGACTCAACTTTTAATATTACTGGGTTTGGCGCAAAGTGGAGAGTTACAAGAGTTTGACAATGAATCAGGGCCAGCACTTTCGGATTCACTGCGCATTAAGGTGTTAACAAGAAACGAAAGAGAAAAACTCAATGAACTTTGGCAGACTCAAAATTTTGAATTGAGCATGCAAAAAGTCAGTGTTCGAGTTGCCGAGAAAGACGTTTCCCTTACAAATTCGGCGCATTGGCCGCGTATTGACGTTGGTCTGGGTTATGACATACAAGAATGGAACTGGGATAATGGTCTTAAGAACAGTGACAGAGACATCGGCTGGCGCTATGGGGTATCAGCAGTGCTTCCCCTGTTTGATGGGTTTAATAGCAGCCGCCAAGTTCGTAATGCAAAACTAAATTTGGTAGCAAAAAAATATGAAATGAAACAGCGTGAGTTAGAATTACAATCCCGATGGAATAGCGCCCAAAGAAGCTATCAAAACAGTATCTCTCGACTAAACTTGGAAGAAAATAATTTAGATGTGGCGCATCAGAGTCTTGACCTGGCGCGCGCACGCCATCGCATTGGTGTAAGCTCTGCTTTTGAACTTCGTGAAGCCCAAACCGATTATCTAGCGGCGCAGTCGAGATATACCGAGGCTCGGTATGAGGCTATGGCCGCGGAGACTGATCTTTTTCTACTGAGCGGCTCCTTGGCTAAACGCTATGCAGATGGTAAAATCTCAGGGACAATGGTTAACTAATAGCGGGCATTTGAAAGAAGCGGTCTGCTATTCTTGTTTAGTGGTTGGCGGCCTTGTATTTTATAACTTCAGAGCGACTGAGGTTAATGTACAGATGAAAATATTTAAAAACAGTCGATTGAAATCTCTACTTTTCTATTCCTTGCTTTTGTCACTCCTTTCCTGCGCGATGAATACAAAACTGAAGTCGCTGGATCTGGGGATGTCTGAGACGAAAGTCACCGAAAGTTTGGGGAAACCCGATGGAGCCAAAGTGGATGGTAATACAAAATGTCTGTATTACTATAATGAATTTATTGGTGCCGTTGGTGAACATGGTGACTACGAAGTTTGTTTTCAAGAAGGAAGCTTAACTTCGTATCAAGCGGTAAATATCCGGCAGAGTCTCCAACGTGAAAATACCACAGTATTAATTCAAAATAAGGTAATTGAATAGGGGGGCCTGCAAGAATCGGACTTCTTGAAAGTTTGGGATTCTACTCGAAACTGCAGAATTCTACTCAATGTTACATTTAGTCTGAGGCTAGACTTAACCAGGCCAATTCTTCATCGTTGAGTTTTACATTCAAGCCTCCCAGCGAACTGCTTGTTTCACTTAAGACCCGCGGCCCTATCAAAGCAAATGTGGGAAATTTTTGTTGTAATACGTAGGCTAATGCAATATTAATAGGGCTGATTCCCTTTTTATCTGCGAGTTCAATGGCCCGTGCTTTACGCTTAAAATTGTCTTCGCTGTACCAGCATCTAACCAATTCAGAATCTTCCTCTTTACCCAAGGCAGAACGATCCGTAAAAAATCCCCGAGCTTGGCTTGACCAGGCAAAGACGGGCATTTGTTCCTTAAGTAGCCATTCGATAGACTGTGTATCACTCACATGGATACATCCATTCCAAACAGGGTCAACCATTTGGGCCAAGCTGAAGTTGTTGCTTAGCGCAGAAAAGCCCTGCAGATCATGGGCTTTGGCATAGGCATTTGCCTCTGCTATTCGTTTCAGCGACCAGTTGGAGCCTCCAAAAATCTTGATTCTTCCCTTGCGTACTTCTGCATTCAAGGCTTCCACGAATTCACCGGCGGGAATGTCCAGATTATCGCGATGGAGAAAATAGACATCGGCATAATTGGTTTGTAGCCGGTTGAGACTTTCGTCCAATTGCCTGGATAGACTCTCAGGATTACAGTGGGGTGTATGGGCACCTTTGGCAATCAATACGATGTCTTCTCGAACATTTCGCAGAGAAAGCCATTGACCAAAGAGTGTTTCATAGCGGCCTGCACCATATACATAGGCTGTATCAAAACAGTTTCCGCCTAGTTCAAAA
>JBBQAD010000244.1:0-5849 GCA_038315885.1 Fibrobacteria bacterium
TGGCCGATTTTGCTACCCCATTCGAAGGTGCTGTGGAAAACAAAAATCGAAAAGTTGTGCCTACTCCTCTTCGGTAGCTATGGACCCTGGCCGGTGGAAATACCAGCGCCTCGCGTGCGCAGCAGAGAAGAAGAAAAACGGATTCTCGAAAATGAATGTCGGCAGATTGATGCTCTTTAATTGGTGGGCGCGGTAGTTTCTTACCTTTCATTTTCAGATTTGAAACAAACTAAACCGTAATGAAGTGATATGCCTGAAGAAGCCTATAAAAAATTTGAAAAGAATGAATTAATTGTCCGGGACTTGCTGGCCTTGGACAGAACTGTTTTGGCGAACGAACGTACTTTGCTTGCCTACTTTCGTACCGCCTTGGCCCTTATCTTATCGGGAGCTACCGGTATTCATCTCTTTTCAGATACCACCATGAGGCTAAGTGGATGGGCGCTAATTACCTTGGGCATTGTAATACTGTTATTCGGCTTGAACCGATTCCGCCGAGTACAAAAACACCTCCGTAACTATAGCGGCATTTAGGGATTCGCCTCATTATCAGTTCAGCAGTTTCGCTGCAGGGTTGAGTCGGGATGGCTATGCCAGATCTGGGTAAACTACGTAACACTAAGGATGGATCATTTTTTGGCTTATCCTTGTGCTTGCTAAACTGCTCGGCCCATGCTTCAGAACCTAGATGCAAAGAAGGGTATTCCCCAAAGCGACTATAGGTTGAAATTGCTACAGTCCAAACAAGAATTAGAATCCTGTTCGGCAACAAGTAACCAAAGAAAGCCAAAGGCAGCTTTTTTTTAAGCTATCGCAATAGAACCAAGCGCGCTGGATAATTCGAACCGAAAAATACGAACCGGAGATTGGCTTGTTAAAGCTTAGCTAGTTAACGCCCTCAACCTTTAAATCGGATAGGATCATCTGTTCGACCAACTCCGCAAATTGAACCTTTGGCTCCCAGCCTAATTTCTGTTTTGCATAGCTAGGGTCGCCTAAGAGAAACTCAACTTCGGCGGGTCGATAGAAGCGAGGATCAATTTCCACCAGAATTTTACCGGTTTTTTTGTCGCGGCCTTTTTCATTTTCGTCCTTGCCTTCCCAGACGATTTCCCACCCACAGTATTTCACTGCAATTTCAACAAAATCGCGCACACTATGGGCTTTTCCGGTGGCAACAACATAATCATCAGGCTCATCCTGTTGTAACATCAACCACATCATTTCCACGAAGTCCTTGGCATGGCCCCAATCGCGTTTGGCATCGAGGTTTCCCAAGCGTAACACTTGCTCTTTTCCGCTTTTCATACGAGCTAGAGTTAGTGTTATTTTTCGAGTTACAAAATTTTCACCGCGCCGCGGTGACTCATGGTTAAATAGAATTCCATTGCTGGCATGCATGCCGTATGATTCACGGTAGTTTTTGGTGATCCAGTAGCCATATAGCTTTGCAACTCCGTAGGGGGAGTGGGGGTAGAAAGGTGTTTTTTCGGTCTGAGGAACCTCCTGCACCTTTCCATACAGTTCAGAGGTAGAGGCTTGGTAAAAGCGGCAGTTAAGGCGATTGCTACGGATAGCTTCCAACAATCGTAATACTCCGGTGGCATCCACATCAGCAGTAAATTCAGGAGAATCAAATGATACACGAACATGACTTTGGGCTGCCAAGTTGTAAATCTCATCAGGTCTGGTCTTCGAAACAATGCTGTTCAAACTGGAAGAATCCGTTAAATCTCCGTAATGTAATTCATAGATTTGACCTGCCTTGCGGGCATTATCGCGGTAATCTTCGATACGGGCACGATTAAAGAGAGACGTTCTCCGTATCACTCCATGAACATCATAGCCTTTTTCGAGCAGAACCTCAGCTAGATACGATCCATCCTGACCGGTTACCCCTGTTATGAGTGCGATTTTTTTCGCCATTACTTAAAACCTTAGGTTAAGACTATTGGTAAATCTATTGGAAAAACTATTCCAAGTCTCTGAAAATACATTGGCAAGCCGGTGTCTGCCAGTAGCAATTGAGATGAAAAAAATGCTTATTTAAAGGGTGTAGATGCGAAAATGAGCGGTCTTTACGAGCCAAGACTGCTTAGCTAGTAATCAGTAAGCTCCGATTCCTCGTGGACAGCTTGTAACAGTTCGAATTAAAATAACCACATCGAGCAGAAGACTTTGATTATTGATGTAGTAAATATCGTAGTCCATATTTTCATGAATGGCCAGTTTGCGGTCGGCACTGATTTGCCACAATCCGGTGATTCCCGGTTTCACATTGAGTCTTTGTTTTTGAAGATCATTGTACTGTGATACAATAAAGGGCATCTCGGGTCTTGGGCCTACCAGACTCATTTCTCCTTTGATCACATTGAGCAGTTGGGGTAGTTCATCCAAAGAACTTCTTCTTAGAAAACGGCCAAAAGGAGTGATACGCGGATCGTTACCTTTTTGCGGAGTGACAGCATAGACAGGAGCTTCTGTATACATGGATCGGAATTTATAGAAGAGAAACTTTTTGCCATGAAAGCCGACCCGCTTCTGCCTGAAAATTATGGGTCCATTCGAAGACGCTTTTACTCCAATGGCTAAAATCAGAAAAAGAGGAGTTGTTGCTATCAAAAGGGCGCTGCCTACACTGAGATCAAAAAGCCGCTTAATCATTCGGGTTCGAAGGGAATATTTAGGCTCGCGCAATCCGATAAGGGGAATACCATCCAATTCGCTGAGCTTGATTCTCTGTATGACAATGTCGTACAGAGAAGGCACAATTTGAAATTCGCAATTGGCTTCGCGACAGATATTCAAGATGTCAACAACCACTTTTCTGGGAACCTGTGGCATGGCGATAAAGAGTTTTTTCGCCCCTGACTTATTGAGTATATCTCGTAATTGTTGAAATTCGCCCAGCACAGGTAGATCAGAGAAACTCTGATTGCGCAGTCGTACACTATCATCGATAAATCCCATGATATGATATCCAAGCTTCGGCGACTGTTTCAGTTTTTCCAATAATTTTTGTCCGACTTCATTCGCCCCATAGATAAGCGCTTTGGTTTCTACAAATCCTTTGACTCTCAAATAATTATGGAAACGGAAAAAACCGTAACGCTGAAACATCAATAGTATCAACATCGTCAACCAGGAAAGGACAAAGACCCCTCGGCTGAAAAATTGTTCTCGTCCAAGAAAAAGCACAAAGAGGGTCACTCCGCAACACATCGCCCAAGTTTTTAAAATCATTTCAAATTCGCGAATGTTCAGAATACTTCTTTGCGGGTGATACAAATCGTTCACCTCGAAGCCCACCAGACAGACAATCAACGTAACACCAATCGAAAACAAATAAGCCGAAACAGGGACCGCACTATAAAATTGGGGAAACCAATTGGGGCCAATCCACGCCCATAGCGAAAAACCGATTAAAAAACTGGCGAGAATTGTGAGGGAGTCTGCCAGCACCTGCACCAGTGTCAATATTTCCTTGAAATTGCGGACTTGAGTCACTTTTCCAAAAGAAGTCCAATTGCGTCCTGTGGAAAAGTTTTCGTGGCTTGGAGTCTCTTCTGCGATTGCTTCTCTAGAAACCGGTGAACTGGTTTCCTGCCTTAGAATGCGGGGCGTCTCTGAAATAATCGTCGAATCTGGGCTGCCAACAGCATGCTCGAGCGGCTGGGAAATATTTTTAGGTGGCAAAGCTTGCTGCAAAAAAAACGCTCATTGGAAAGGATGCAAGGGAAGCATCAATTTCTACTAAAATCCTAAATGAGAACAGTTTTGTAAAGTGTTCTACGAGTGTAGTCTATTTGAGGTAGCTTATGCTGCTTTCGCGAGCACTGAACGCTGGGCAATACTTGGATTGGTCGGAGAGTTTTTTGCCAGTGAAAGTCTCATTAGCACCTGGCGCAAATTTTCTGCAGTAGTTAACACGGCACCGGGCAATTCTTTCTTTACTTTTTCAACTAATTCGGAGCGTCCACCTAAAAATACCAATGGTAATTGTAGACTGGGTAGGAGTTGACGAATTTTTTGACCCAAGTCGAGACATTGGTCGGCCAGTGAAGTCGATAAATCAATCACTACCGCGAAAGGCAGTCGTCTTGTCACATAATTTAAGGCTCGATCTGGCTGCTCGGCCTCAAAATCAACATTAAATCCAAAGGCACATAATTCTCTGGCTGAGAATTGCGCAGCTTCCTTATTGAGTTGGACTAAAAACACTTTGTTATTCATATCGCTCCCTCCGGATAAAATTTTCCGGTAGATGGCCGTGAAGGAGGGGTGGGCCTCTACCTTTATTATGACCCAGGTTTTTTTCTTTGACTAGGGGAAACTCTTAGACCGGATCAAGAAAAAGCCGGGTATTTTTAAAATAGCCCAAGTTTCTGAAAAAGCGCGATGAAATTCTCGACCCAAATTGAAATGTCCCAAATTGAAACGGCTTGTTCCAAAACTAAGCGATTATAGATCTAATATATGGAAGCGTAGACTTTTTTCATTGCCCAAATGAAGATTTGGGATAATTTAGGCATACCTAGGATTTGATTTTTTCTCTTTTAGTTAATAAAGATTCATGGCATCCCATTTGCTCGATGCGCTCTTGACTGGATCAAGGTCTAGTCTTCAGATTTTTAATCAGCAGCTTTTGTCAAACCGATTTGAACCAATCAAAGGAGAAAACCATGAACGTCAAACCTCTAGCGGATCGAGTCGTTCTCGAAGCCGTGGATGCCGAAGAAAAAACTTCTGGCGGCATTTATATTCCAGATAACGCCAAAGAGAAACCCCAGCGCGGAAAAATCATAGCTGCTGGGCCAGGAAAGATCGCAGACAATGGCCAGACCATTGCAATGGAAGTCAAAAAAGGCGATCTCGTACTCTATGGAAAATATTCCGGCACTGAAGTTCAGATCGAAGGTAAAGATTACCTGATCATGCGCGAGAGTGACATTCTGGCTGTAGTAGGATAAACAATTTAAAATTAACTGAATAGGGAGAATGTATCTATGGCAAAGCAATTAATATTTGAGGCAGCAGCACGCGCAGCCATGAAGCGCGGAGTCGACAAGCTGGCCAATGCAGTCAAAGTAACACTAGGTCCTAAAGGCCGAAATGTCGTCATCGGCAAAAGCTTTGGTTCACCCACTAGCACAAAAGATGGTGTTACAGTGGCCAAAGAAATCGAGCTAGATGACCCATTTGAAAACATGGGTGCCCAGTTGGTAAAAGAAGTTGCCAGCAAGACCGCCGATGTGGCGGGTGATGGTACCACCACCGCCACCGTTTTGGCTCAAGCTATTGTAAACGAAGGCTTGAAAAACGTGACTGCTGGTGCAAGTCCCATTGAACTCAAGCGCGGTATAGACATTGCAGTTGATGCAGTCGTCGCTGAGATCAATAAAATGGCTAAACCAGTCAAAGAAAAAAGTGATTGGGCCAAGGTTGCGGCCATTTCTGCCAATAATGAACAGGAAATTGGCGATCTGATCGCCAACGCAATGGAAAAAGTTGGCAAAGAAGGCGTAATTACGGTTGAAGAAGCAAAGTCAACAGAGACTAGTCTCTCAGTTGTCGAAGGTATGCAGTTCGACCGCGGCTACGTTTCACCTTACTTTGTGACCAATGCAGAAACCATGACCGCCGAACTCGACGATCCTCTGATCCTGATCCACGATAAGAAGATCAGTGCGATGAAAGATCTTCTTCCCATCTTGGAGAAGGTAGCTCAGTCGGGCAAACAGCTGATGATCATCTGTGAAGATATCGAAGGCGAAGCTTTGGCGACTTTGGTTGTGAACAAAATGCGCGGTACCTTAAAAGTCAGCGCTGTTAAAGCCCCTGGCTTTGGT
>JBBQAD010000028.1:0-13628 GCA_038315885.1 Fibrobacteria bacterium
TATCTATGATCAACCAATGGCAGAAATTTCACTTTCCGAGCCCGCCCCTGAAATCATGATCGATAATTCGGGCGTCGTACACGTATTAATAAAATCCGTAATTTATAATGCGACTCGTGAAAAAATACCAACTAATTCACCCTATGATTCTATCAGGTTTATGGGTATGAACCTAACTGATTGGGTGCGGGAAGGCCTGAGCTGGCGCAAGATTAGTTTTAATACCTTGGATGGGAATAAGACTCTATCAGGCGTTTTACCCAATGGAAATCTGTATGCCCTAGTCTCCAATTTATCAAAAACACGAAACTTTCAATGGTTAAATGGAAACTGGAAAGCTCAAGGCACAATTGACATCAATATCGGAAATTGGTATCAATTTTCCATTGATAACCAAAATTTCCGGCCAGTGAGTAATACAAAATTCGGGTATTTCGTACATGATCATGACGATTTCTATGGTCGAGCACAATTCAGTTTATCCCAACATCCTGCTTGCCTCGATTCTCTGTTTCAAAGAACGCATAATTTTCCCCAAAGCTGGCTCACAGGTCCGCAAGGGGCCTATCCTTTTGTTTATTTCACTGGTACTGATTCTTTTTATGTAGCTGTCGAAACAGCTACTAGTTGCACTATTACAAGTGAATTGATTAAAAGCAGTAATTCTTTGAGAAGCATTAGAATGCCAAAGGGAGACCTGGCCTTAGCAGGATTAACCGATTCCAGTATTACGATATGGACAGTGAAGGACAGCCTGACTCGCACAACACTGCCACGTGATTTTTCCGATACTTTTGGATCAGAATTTATTTTGGATTCGGATTCCTGTATCTGGAAGGAGCAAAAAGATTTTCCCAGTAAAGAAAATATTACGAAATTAAGTCGCAAAGGTAAGGATACAACATTAAGTCCAATTCCAAATCCAAGTCCAAATCCAGTTCAATCTCCCGGAAAAATCACATTGTCCTGGAGGGGTCATTGTCCATCAGATGAAGTAAAGAATAAGACCATAAACTTAGACCTAAATGAGTATGCAGATGTAACAGAAATTTTATATCAAGAGCTTTCTTGGACAATAGATCAAGATAACCGTTTACATGCATTATATTCGATTCCACCAAAATCAGAAAATCAATTCCAAAATGATAGATTGAGTGCTCAACGCTTAAGCAAAAAACAACCGATATTTTTGTATATAACTGAATCAGATTCAGGTTGGACAGTGGAACAACTAAAGTAATGTAAGCCCATATCCCTCTAAAACCCTAAGACTGCCAATTTAGCAGCTGTTTATAGATAAAATCCCACGATTTCTAGCACCTAACTAACAATAATATGGCTTTTTCACCTTGAAATGAGCCCCTGTTTATGCTATGTTTGATTTTGTTCGATTATGTTTAATCTATCAAACTCAAACAACCGGGATTTCTACTTTTGTTAGCCCAAGAGCGCTTAAGCAAGCTGCAACAGCTGGTGCAGAAAAAAGGAACCTTGCAGGTCTCCTTGCTGGCCCGCAATCTGGGTGTATCTGATATGACGGTTCGCAGGGATCTCAACGCCCTAGCGAAGACCGGTAAAATAACCCGTGTTCATGGCGGAGCAGTTGCCAACGCAGCTTGGACCTTTGGCGCACGTCTGCAAACTGATTCTAAAGTCAAGCGAAGTTTAATGGAGGCAGTATCATCGAGAATTCCCAAAGTGGGATGTATCTATATGGATGGCTCTACCACTGTATATGGTCTCTGCGACTTTTTTGAAGGCATTCAGGATTTACAAGTTGTAACCAATAATCTGCAGACCTTTCAAAGACTGACCGGAATTCCTGGGATAAAACCCATAATTCTTGGTGGGTCACTAGATACCCGTACAGATAGTCTGGTTGGCCCCCTGGCCCGACGCAGTTTACAATCTTTGCATTTTGATGTGGCCTTTATGAGCTGTTACGCTCTGCATGATGAGTTGGGCTGCACCGAAGCTACCCTAGAAGATGCAGAAATAAAGGGGCTAGCAAGTGAACGCAGCGCTATTCTGTATCTCGCCGTGCACGAAGCCAAATTGGGGCATACGGCCGCGGGCTCCTGGGAAGCGGTTAAAAATTCAAGTGTATTAGTGACCAATTTAAAGCGGAATGATTCGCGTTATAAAAAATATTCTGAACGGTTTAACGAAGTCATCAACAAAGAGCTGAACTAGTTACCAGGATTGAAAAAACTATGGTTCAATGTCGGCTATCTGATTAAAAGTGTGTGATTAAAAGTATATGATTCATTAGTGTGAGGTAAAAATGGCAAGTCCGGTATTAATGCCCAAGCAAGGTCAAACAGTCGAAAGCTGTATCATCGTCAGTTGGAAAAAGAAAAAAGGCGATGCTATAAAAGAAGGTGAAACACTTTGTGAGGTGGAGACCGATAAGGCTGTGATGGAAGTTGTTAGTCCAGCATCGGGAACGGTACTGGATCTCTTTGCTGAAGAAGGCGATGTTGTGCCGGTTCTGGTGAATATTGCAGCCATTGGTTCAGCGGGTGAAGACGTGAGCTCTATGAATCCCAATTCTAATTCAGGTTCAAAGGTGGACGTTTCTGCTTCGCCTGCTTCCAAAAATTCAGATGTAAACACTTCTAAGTCAAACGGTACCAGCCATTCCCAGAATTCGTCGGACTCTGTTTCACCACCAAGTGCTCAATCACAGAATCATAGCACAGCATCTACTGAAAATTTCTCAGCAAACAATGGAATTTCTCCAAGGGCAAAAAATCTTGCCCAACAAAAAGGACTCCCACTTGATGGCATTGCAGGCAGTGGACCAGAAGGTCGTATCATTGAGCGTGACATACAAGCACAACTAGAATCGCAAGCCAATCTCAGCCCCAGTGCTAAAGCTGCGCTGGGTACGGGCGATCTTCGAGCGCCAGCTTATGGTTCTGGAGTGGGAGCCCGCATCATGACTGGAGATTTACAGACAGCGGGTGTTACAGAGAAAAACCCTGGTCAGGCGAGCGCATTTATACAGACGCCAGATGAATTTGAAACCATTCCGGTCAAGGGCATTCGCAAATTAATAGCCGACAGAATGTTACAGTCACTCCAGACCACGGCACAATTGACCCTCAACGCCTCTGCCGATGCTAGAGCTCTGCAGACAGCACGCAAACAATTTAAAGACAGCGCTGAATCACTGGGTCTACGCAAAATCACCCTGAATGATATGGTACTCTTTGCAGTCAGCCGAACTTTACCGCGCTTTCCAATGATGAATGCATTGTATGAATCAGGCAATATTAAGCAGTACCGCAACATTCATCTGGGCTTCGCTGTCGATACTCCTCGTGGATTAATGGTACCCGTCATTCGCAATGTCCAGAATCGAACCTTGTTGAATCTTTCCCATGAAGCAAAACGATTGGCAGAAGCCTGCATGAAAGGTTCTGTATCACCCGATGAATTAAATGGTGGAACATTCACTATCAGCAATTTGGGAAACCTCGGAATAGAAAGTTTTACACCTGTTTTGAATCCGCCCCAGGTCGGCATCTTGGGAATTGGCAGTATCAGTCTTAAGGCCGTTGAAGTAAACGATGAAGTACAATTTGTTCCTCATCTGGGTTTATCCTTGACCATCAATCACCAAGTAGTTGATGGGGCGCCGGCAGCCCAATTTTTGAAATCATTCAGTGATGCAGTGGCTGAGTTCGGTACCTTAATGGCTATTTAAGAAAATAAAAAAAAGGTTAAAGCAACTTGTATAGAATCAAATGAGGAACATTAAAGAAATACAAAGCTCAATTTATTGGTTAAAAGAATGAATACAAGAATGAATACAAGAAGAAAAGAAGTTGAAATAGTAGAAGCAGAAGTTAAAAGGATATCATTTTGAGTGCAGATATTTTTGATTTGGTTGTGATTGGTAGCGGTCCGGGTGGTTACGTTGCCGCTGAGAGAGCGGGTGCTAAAGGATTAAAGGTAGCCCTCGTCGAAAAGGGGCCTTTAGGCGGAGTTTGCTTAAATGAGGGCTGTATCCCCAGCAAAACATTGTTACAGTCTGCAAAATTATTTAGCCAAGCCTTGCATTCAGATGTCTATGGCGTAGAAACCACGAGCGTGAAGTTCAGCTTGCCTAAGGCCATGGCTCGCAAGCAAAAGGTGATTGAGACCCAGCGAAAGGGTGTGGCAGCCCTGATGAAAATGAACAGGGTAGAAGTGATACAGGGAAGCGCAACTTTGTTAGATAAAGAAACTGTATCTGTTGCGGATAGGACTTTAAAAACAAAGACCATTTTTATTGCAACTGGATCATCTCCGGCTAGACCTCCGATTCCCGGAGGTGATTTGCCACATGTGGTAACCAGTACTGAACTATTGAACATAGAGGTATTGCCGAAGCATGCAGTAATCATTGGCGGTGGCGTGATTGGTTGTGAGTTTGCCTGTTTTTTATCCGAAGTGGGTGTGAAGGTCGCAGTGGTAGAAATGCTGCCCGAGATTGTTCCTGCTCTTGATTCTGAAGTGGCAGGCATGTTACGGCGTGCACTCGATTCCGTTGATTTTCATCTGGGATGCAAAGTTGAAAAAATAGAATCGGATAAAGTGATCTTCTCCCAAAATGGAGAGATACACGAATTGCCCGCCGATCTGGTTTTAATGTCAATTGGCCGGGTTCCCAATTTGAAGGGTCTGGGTTTAGAAAAAGCCGGTGTAGATTTTGATCGCCGGGGTATTTTTGTCGATGAGCACATGCGCTGCAATATTCCCAATATTTATGCCCTTGGAGATGTAAACGCAAAATCGATGTTGGCGCATTCTGCCTCGCGTATGGCCGAAGTGGCAGTGAATCATCTCACCGGAAAAGCCGATCATATGCGCTATGATGCCATTCCCTGGGTTGTTTACACCCATCCTGAAGTGGCCGGTGTCGGAATGACCGAAGCCCAGGCCAAGGAAAGAGGAATTGAAGCTGTAACAGTCAAGGTTCCCATGACCATCAACGGACGTTTTCTAGCAGAGAACGAAGGAAAGCGCGGTCTTTGCAAAACGGTTTTTGAAAAGAAAACAGGGCGTATTTTGGGTGTGCACATGATAGGGGGTGCCTGTTCGGAAATGATCTTTGGCTCGACTGCTTTTATCGAGGGTGAATTTCGAGCAGCAGAATTAAGGGAAATTGTATTTCCCCATCCCACCGTTTCAGAAGTAATCCGTGATTCAGCTTGGAATTTTGGAAATCACTAATGCTTAGTTTGCGCCAAGATATCGTACACGCCTTTGCTGAAGGAAGCTTTCGGGGAAACCCGGCGGCTGTGGTGGTTTTGGATGTCTGGCCCAAAGAGCAATTGATGTTACACTTAGCTCAGGATAATAACCTTTCGGAAACAACTTTTTTAGTGAAGGAAAAGGAAGGCTGGCACATCCGTTGGTTTACTCCAGTGGCTGAAGTGAAACTATGTGGACATGCTACCCTGGCCTCTGGAAAAGTATTACATGAACGCAAACTGTGGGATGCTGAACAAACTATCAGTTTGAAAAGCAGGTCGGGACTACTCAAGATTGCCTACGAAAATGAAGACTATGTGTTGGACTTTCCTGCGCAAAAAATTGATGCCACTAGACTTCCACCGGGCTTGGAAGAAGCTTTGCGTTGCAGCGTAAGCGAGTGTTATGGTAGCGGTGAAGACTTTTTGGTGCTTCTAGACGATGAAGAAACGGTGTCTAAAATTAAACCCGATTTCTCCTTTCTAAAGAAGATCAATTGTCGAGGTGTTACGATTACGGCCAAATCTGACAAATATGATTTCGTTTCGCGCTTTTTTGCGCCAGGTTATGGAATTGATGAAGATCCAGTGACTGGCTCCGCGCATTGTACCTTGGCTCCCTTTTGGGCAGAACGGCTTCATAAATCTGAAATGTTGGCGGCCCAAGTTTCCAGCCGAGGGGGGCTTTTAAGACTCAGAGTCTCAGGAGACCGGGTTTTTATCGCAGGAAAAGCCAAACATTTTTCCCAAGCCTTAATCGAGAGTCCATTTACTGAAAACATAGCCTGACAGAAATAAAGTATTACAGAAGACAAAGTGTAACAGAAAAAAATTAAAACGAGTTTATAAAAGAAAAATTTAAGGAGAAAACATCATGCCAAAGTCAATTAATATCGACCCCGCCAAGGTTCGTCAAAAACAAGTTTTGAAAATTAGAGATATCCCCTTAAATCAATACGAGGGTGATGCCAAAGCCGAAAGCAAAAAGTTTGGCAAAGCCAACTTGGTGCGTATCTATCGCGATATGGTGTTTATCCGCGAATTTGAAACCATGTTAGACCGCATTAAAAAAGAAAACTCCTACGAAGGTATCGAGTATAACCATAAGGGTCCCGCCCATTTATCCATCGGACAAGAGGCCGCAGTAGTCGGGCAGTGTTACACTTTAAGCCCAGATGATTTCATTTTTGGGTCTCATCGCAGTCACGGTGAAATTCTCGCGAAAAGTTTGTCTGCCATTGAAAAACTGAATGATGATCAATTGATGCATATCATGCGTGATTACATGGGCGGTTCAGCTCTTAAAGTTGTCGAAGGCTTTACCAAAGCATCCGTAAAAGAATTAGCTATAAATTATTTGCTGTATGGTACACTCGCTGAAATTTTTGGACGAGAACCCGGTTTTAATAAAGGCATGGGCGGATCGATGCATGCCTTCTTCCCGCCCTTTGGTGTCATGCCCAATAATGCCATCGTGGGTGGTTCGGCAGATATTGCAGCCGGAGCAGCACTTTTCAAGAGAGTCAATCGCAAATCGGGCTTGGTAATAGCCAATATCGGTGATGCATCCTTGGGCTGCGGCCCTGTGTGGGAAGCCATGATGTTTTCTTCCATGGATCAATACCGCACTCTCTGGGACAAAAAATTAGGCGGTGGACTACCCATCATCTTTAATTTTATGAACAACTTCTATGGTATGGGCGGACAAACCTTGGGTGAAACCATGGGCTTTGAATTTTTAGCGCGTGTGGGTGCAGGAGTCAATGCCGAAGGGATGCACAGCGAAAGGGTTGATGGTTACAATCCCTTGGCCGTCATTGATGCTATTGAACGAAAACGAAAAATAATTGATGAAGGCTTGGGACCAGTGTTACTCGATACTGTTACTTACCGTTTTTCAGGTCATTCCCCTAGTGATGCATCGTCATACCGGGACAAGAGTGAAATGGATCTGTGGCGAGAAGCCGATTCCTTGACAAATTATGCTGAGTATTTGAAGAAGAACAAACACGCCAGTGAGAGCGAACTGGAAAGCATTCAACAAAAAGCCAAAGAGATGCTCGTGCCGGTATTAAAAGCCGCCATTTCAATGGATCTTTCTCCCCGAGTCAGTGTTCAAGTGGACTCGATTGGGGCTATGATGTTTTCCAATCAGCCGGTTGAGAAAATGGCTGAGGGGAAGCCTGAAGTGTTACTCTCTTTAGAAGAGAACCCAAGGGTCAAGTCTCTGAAAACCAAAAGCCGTTTTGCTTTAGAGAATGGCAAAGCCTTGCCCAAGATTAAATGTGTTACCTATGCTGATGCCCTTTTTGAGGCCGTAATTCATCGCTTTTATCAAGATCCGACTATGATTGCTTATGGCGAAGAAAATAGGGACTGGGGCGGGGCTTTTGGTGTGTATCGCGGATTGACTGAAGCCTTACCTTATCATCGACTGTTTAACTCTCCGATTTCTGAAGGGGCTATTGTAGGCAGTGCAGTGGGCTATGCCATGTGCGGCGGTCGAGTGCTGGCAGAATTGATGTATTGTGACTTTATGGGCCGCGCGGGCGATGAAATCTTTAATCAAATGGCCAAGTGGCAGTCAATGTCTGCCAATGTCTTAAAAATGCCCTTTGTTCTGCGTGTTAGTGTGGGAGCCAAATATGGTGCTCAGCATAGCCAGGACTGGTCTTCTATGGTGTCACACATTCCTGGATTAAAAGTCATGTTTCCAGCGACCCCTTACGATGCCAAGGGAATGTTAAACTTGGCTTTACGCGGAACCGATCCGGTGATCTTTTTTGAAAGCCAACGTTTGTATCCAGAGCCAGAAACCTTGGTCGAAAGTGGAGTCACAGAAGGCTACTATGAAGTTGAAATGGGCGAGCCCGCCATTCGTCGCAAGGGAAAAGATATCACCCTGTTAACAGTGGGAGCAACCCTTTATCGGGCCTTAGAGGCTGCCCAGGTGTTAAAAGAGAAATATGGCTTGGAGGCTGAAATCATTGATGCCCGATTTATTAATCCTCTGAACTATGAAATGATTATCGCATCAGTAAAAAAAACCGGAAGATTAGTATGCGCCTCAGATGCCTGTGAACGCGGCTCCTTTTTGCATACAATCGCTTCGAATATTAGTCTTATGGCTTTTAATTATCTCGATGCCCCTGTGGCAGTAGTCGGCGCCCGTAATTGGATTACGCCTCCGGCTGAACTAGAAGACGCCTTCTTTCCGCAAAAAGAATGGATTCTGGATGCCATCCACGAACATATTCTGCCACTTCCTAATCACACCGTCAGCACAGTGCAAACTCGTGGTGAAATCTTGCGCCGCAATCGTTTGGGAGTTTAGAGCTGTATCTCGGCAAACTTTGCAATGAAAAGAAGAACTAAGTAAAACAGACCAGAACAAAGCTGTATTTACCGGAAATAGTGGATATTTCTATCTTTTATCCTCTATATATATCATTTTAACAAACAGTTTATTTAATCGATCATGCCTTCGGTGTGATTCATCAGTCGGAGCGGGAACATGAAAACAAAAGCGGTACGCATCTATGGTAAAAACGATCTTCGACTGGACGACTTTGAATTGCCGCCCATTAAAGACGACGAAATATTGGCGCGCGTGGTATCCGATTCCATTTGCATGAGCTCTTATAAATTTGCTCATCAGGGAGAAGAACATAAACGTGCTCCCAAGGATATTGCCAACAACCCCAGTATTATCGGACATGAGTTTTGTGGTGATATAATTGAAGTCGGTTCTAAATGGAAATCAAAATACCAAGCGGGCAAAAAATTCACTATACAACCGGCTTTGAATTACAAAGGCAGTTTGGATGCTCCCGGTTATTCGTATAGTAACATTGGGGGAAATGCAACCTATGTCGTCATTCCCAATGAAGTGATGGAAATGGATTGCTTGTTGGAATACAGCGGGGACGCTTATTTCATGGGCTCCCTGACTGAACCACTCTCCTGTGTAGCAGGAACTTTTCACGCCCATTACCATACGAAGAATGGTTCCTATATCCATGAGATGGGTATCCGCGAAGGTGGAAACATGGCCATTCTGGCCGGTGTCGGTCCGATGGGACTGGCGGCCATTGATTACATCATTCACTGCAATCGCAAGCCTTCTGTCTTAGTCGTAACCGATGTCGACGATGCGCGATTACAGCGGGCCGCTAAATTGTTAAGTCCTAATGAAGCCAAAAAAAATGGAGTTTCGCTTTCCTATGTTAACACCAAGAATGTAGCCGATCCCATCGCACACTTGATGTCTCTGACACCAAAATCAGAAGGCTTTGATGATGTCTTGGTATTCGCTCCCGTTAAACCCGTGGTTGAACAGGCCGACAAGATTTTAAAGCGCGATGGTTGCTTGAATTTCTTCGCGGGGCCCAGTGATCCAGAATTCAAAGCGGAGTTCAATTTTTATAACGTTCATTACAATAACACCCATGTGGTCGGCACGAGCGGCGGAAATACCGAGGACATGCGGGAATCATTGGAGATGATGGGCGAAGGGAAATTGAATCCTTCTATTCTTGTGACGCATATTGGCGGCCTGGATGCAGTTATTCCGACGACATTGGATTTACCCAATATTGCGGGTGGAAAAAAATTGATCTATACCCACATATCTATGCCATTAACTCCTATCAGTGAATTCCGGGAAAAGGGAAAAACAGATCCGCTCTTTGCCAAACTCGCCGATATCGTAGAGAGATATGATGGTCTGTGGTCGGTGGAGGCGGAAAAGTATCTGCTTGAGAGCGCCAAAAAAATAGCCTAAGCTCAAGAAGCTAAATCATCTAGGGTTTGGTCCTCTCTGCA
Organism: Fibrobacteria bacterium; assembly: GCA_038315885.1. GTDB lineage: Bacteria > Fibrobacterota > Fibrobacteria > UBA11236 > JBBQAD01 > JBBQAD01. Next base: position 10,068 of record JBBQAD010000028.1, read on the forward strand.
ACTTTACTTTGATTTTCGGGGTATATTAACAGTTCAATGATCCAAAAAATTCAAGATGCACCCCTAACACGCGCACTTCGTCTCTACGGAGAAGGGGATTTGCGACTGGAAGACTTTAGCTTACCTCAACTAAATCCTTCCGACGTGCTAGTGCGGATATTCTGTGACAGTGTTTGCATGTCTACCTATAAGCTGCTGAATCAAGGCGATCGTCACAAAAGGGTGATCGCGAATTTAGCCAAGCAGCCTATCATTGTCGGCCATGAATTTTGTGGTGAGATAGTGGCGGTTGGGACTGACAGAAAAGAGGAGTTTCATCCAGGACAAAAATTCATTGCCCTTCCTGTTCGAAAAGACGGCGCAATTGAGGCTCCCGGATATTCCTATGAATACATCGGTGGGGCATCCACTTTAGGAGTGTTTCACTCCGATTTAATTGATAACGGCTGTTTTCTTCCCTTTCAGGGCTCCGCATTTTTTCTGGGTGCCTTAACCGAGCCTTATGCCTGTGTGATTGGAGCCTTCAAGGCAAATTATCATTGCCAACGCGGGAGCTATCAGCATCAAATGGGTATTCGCCCTGGAGGACTCTGTGCCTTGCTCGCAGGTAGTGGACCAATGGGCTTGGCAGCGATAGATTATGCTATCAATGGGGATACCACTCCTTCAGTACTTGTGGTAAGCTCTCGCAACCGGGAAAAATTAGCCCGTGCTATGCGGCTCTTCCCCCCTGAAGAGGCCGAGAAAAAGGGAATTACACTTCATTATGTAATTGGTGATACAGTTGAGGCTGAGCGTCAACTGTTACAAATTTGTGAAGGCCAAGGTTTTGATGACATCTTTATATTCGCTCCTGATAAGGCCTTAGTTGAATCGGCTGATCGGCTCTTGGGCCAAGATGGCTGCCTCAATTTTTTTGCCGGTCCCTCGGATGCCAAGTTTTCCGTTAACTTCAATTTTTATAAGGCCCATTACAGTGGAACACATCTCGTAGGCACCAGCGGGGGAAGCGGAGAGGATGTCGCCGAAGCCATTCGATTAATGGAACTAGGTCGTATCAGACCCGAAGTGTTAGTAACCCATATTGGCGGACTGTCTTCGGCAGCAGACTCCGTACGCAACCTGCCAAATCTGCCTGGCGGCAAGAAGTTACACTACACACAAATTGATTTGCCTTTAATCGCTATAGATGAACTGGAAGCCTTAGCAAGCGATGATTCACCCAATCAAAAATTGTATAAAGCCCTAGCAGAATGTGTATCACAACATGCAGGTCTATGGAATGCGGAAGCAGAAAAAATTCTCTTGAGTCACTTAGGCAAGCTTTAGCTTAAGTACACTAGTTTAAGCTAGATCAACTAAGCTCACCTAAGATTCAGCTAAACTGTTACCAAGCGCTTCAATAAATATTCTTTAACCTCCCCTAAATTGGCACATTGCGGAACCAGTCCAGGGCTAGGGCAGGGTATGGCGCTTCGATTAAACCATAAGGCAGGAATTTGGCAAGAAACAGCACCCAATATATCACGGTTCCAAGAATCTCCTACCATGCAACACTCTGCTGCTGCAAATCCTGCCTGTTCTAAGGCATTGGTGAAAATTCCTGGAGCGGGTTTTTCAACTCCGGCATCTTCGGGTGTAACCATGAATTCGATAAAATGGTTTAGATCACAAATTTGCTGGACTGCAATTTGTTCAGAAGCCAGATTATTGGTAATCAGGCCAATTTTACATCGACCTTGAAGGGCTTGCAAAAGTTCAACTGCACCCTCCATGGCATAACGGTTGGCCTGGTAGGCCTCTCGATAGATGGCTTTGGCATTGTCCACATCAAAGAGTGACAGATTAACATTGAAGTGCTGAAAGAACTCGATAAATCGTTCAGTGCGGGCCATATCGAGACTGATTTTTTTACGCAATACTTGAATGTGAAATTTTTCAAGAATATCAATATGAACTTTAAAGAGCAATGGGAGTTCAATTTCAAGTAAAGCAGGGTACTGGGTTTGAAGTGCAGCTAGGCCTGCCAGGCTTGCCCGACTGTGATCAAAAAGTGTATCGTCAAAATCAAAAAAAACAGCTTTCAGAGGATTTTTCGTTAGCATAGCAAAGAATTATAACCGTTTTCTCAGCAATATGAAGCGACTGGGGTCCTAAAGCTCCTATTTTTATTCCTTCTATGATATCCAATACCCCCCAGGAATATGACGGCTTTATCCTGTCTCGCATGATAAAAAGACAACAGGGCAAATCTGTTTTGATCTATCAAGGAAGGCTATCGGATGGACGGCAATTTCGTTGGACAGTAACAAAACCACGTATCTGTTTTTTTATTCCGCGCAGCTCCACCTTTACTTTTCCCAATTCGATGCGCCGGGAGATTTCACTACGCGGCTTCAGGGGAGAGCCTGTTGATGCCTTGTATTTCAATACTCCCTTTGAATTGCAAAAAGCACGTGATGCCATAGAGCGTGAAGGATTTCCGCATTACGAGGCCGATATCAGTGCTCTTGACCGGCACTTAATGGAGCGTTTTGTGATGGCTTCGGTTCATTTTATAAGTGCTCCCGTGCGAAAAGAGACAGATGTCTTACACTGGGAAAATGCAGACGTTTCTACAAGTGACTTTACCCCCGAGCTTCAGCTCCTCTCCTTTGATATCGAGTGTTCAATGCAGGGGCAATTATTTTCCATCGCAATTAGTTGTTCGGGGCTGCGTATTACATTGATGCTGGACCCTGAGAAAAGCAACGAAGCGCAAATCAAGCTTTTAATGAATGAAGGTTTGTCGTCATGGAATGCGGCTTTTATAACTGGGGATTCGACACGAATTTCTGATGGTATTTTCGAAACTTATCTCGCTTGTAAAGACGAAAAAGAAGTATTACTCTGTTTTTTCCGATGTGTATCAGTAATCAATCCAGATGTGCTTATTGGCTGGAATGTGATCGGATTTGATTTGCGTTTTCTGGCTAAGAAATCACAGGAACTTGGTCTTGCCTTTGATATTGGGATAGGCGGGCCGGCTGAGTTGATTGAACCTATTAAGGGAGATGGGAGAGTAACCAGTCAATGGTTAGCTAGAATTCCGGGTCGCTCAGTGCTCGATGGAATCAATTTGCTGAAAGCCGCCTTTATTACTCTGGACGATTATTCGCTATCGACCGCTGCCCACGAATTACTGGGTCAGGAAAAATTGATTGAACTGACGGGAAAAGAAAAAGTAAAAGAGATAGAGCGGCAATTTCGGGAGGATAAACGTTCCCTGGCGAAATACAATTTGCAGGACGCCGATTTAGTATTACAAATTTTCAAATTAAAGGCGCTAGCCCAATTCGCGGTAAGAAAAAGCCAATTAACGGGACTCAGTCTGGATAGGGTGGGGGGCAGTACTGCCGCTTTTGATTTTCTGTATCTCCCCAGACTCCATCGACGAGGTTTTGTAGCAGATACAGTATCACGGGCCTCTACGTCGCAATCGGCTCCAGGAGGAATGGTCTTTGAGGGGGTTCCCGGTTTTTTCTCCTGGGTTGCCATATTGGATTTCAAAAGTTTGTATCC
>JBBQAD010000486.1:0-2518 GCA_038315885.1 Fibrobacteria bacterium
GGCTTCTATTTGAAGAAGAATTTGATCAGCTAGCTGTTGAGTGTGCGATTGCAGTAGTTTCATTTGTTCAGAAAATCAGGAAAACAGGTATAGGATAATAAGACTTAGGGCATTATAGCATTATAATCAAGATATAACTTCCATAAGATCCCTTATTTTCGGAAAATCGTGGATAAACAAGTCAAGGTGCGAAGCGGTAGAATGCGGTTCAATTCGAAAGGAAACCCATGAAAAAGGCAATGCAAATCTCTAAAAAAGCAATTGAAAAGAGGCTCTTAACTTCAGTATTAATGATTTTGTGGATAGCAATGCCCATGTCGGTTGTTAATGCAGCCTGCCCAGCGATTTCGAAATTGGATGCTCCGCTTGGCAAGATCTCAGATTTAAAAAGAGCAGGATTCACAATCTATAAGGACAAAGCAGGTGATTTGAATTACTCCAAGCTTGAACCTTTTAGTCCTACAAAAATTGTGAACACAAATGGCTTGGCATACATGGCTATTACTGTGGACGGAAAATGGTTTATAGCCACCTCCGGAAAAGGGACCACTCGCAAGGCGGTTTTTATAGAGGTTAATGGGTCAGGTCGCAGCGAATATTCTGAAGAGCTTACCAGGGCGACGTGGTTCTTTAGTAGTCCCAAAGAAAATCCCGTCAAAGGGGTTTTTGAATTCGCCTATATCGCTTCTAATCTCATCGATGTCTATGCCGTCATGGTAGATTTTTCGAGCGGCAGCCCCAAGTTTGGAGCAAAGCGACAGATTGCCAAGGGACTGCGAGTTGCTGATCAAGATGAATTCAGTGTAGCTAAAGACATTATCGCATGGGACACCCGAGTTGGTCGTACAGCCCCATCCATGTTATATACCATCCCAGATCAGGGTAACGGCATGGCGACGGAAAGTACCCTCTATGATGTGTACACAGGATATAATTGTGCAGCGCACCTAAACCATGCTGGCACTGTTTGGGCTTCCAATCAATCGCGATTAAAAATTTCTGCAACTGATAATTGCTACTTCGGTCAAGATGGGGGAGTCGCTCATTCGGGCTTTTTCATGCGTAAAACCAAAAAATTTGATGAGCCGAAAGTAAAAACAGAGGACTGGTGTACCAAAGAAAGTGCCGGGGCCTTGGGACTTAATTTTGCTCCTGAAAAGGTAGGTGGTTTCACTACCCGAGATACCAAGAATCCTCAGGCCTTCGAGTGGTTCGCCGGCGAATGGACCAATCGCGATGAATATCTGGCTGTTACAGTTGCCTCGCATGTAACAGGTGGTCCCTCAGGGCTCTGGCTGAATCATTGGCCTACTAATACCTGGATTCCAGTCAACCCAATTACTGAAAGCGTAACTGAAGGTACAGTCTGGTTTGAAGGGGAGAGTCTAACGACAGCCTTGCCGAATAATAACTTAAACTTCAATTCAAAGAAAAATCTTAGCAACAGTCAATATTTGTTCGGATTGTACAGTATCCAAAACGATGTAAACAATATTCGGAATTTATTGGGGAGAAAAAATGATATTCTGTCTAAATAAGCCCGTAAATAAGCCCGTAAATAAAACTGTACTGTTTAGTTTAAAGGCTTTCAGTCATTCTATTCTGCTTCTCAACCTGTTTATGGCCTGTGAGAAAGATGTGAGTAGCTCCCAGGATTCAAATTTCATCTCAGATACAACATATTCTGCAGGGTGCAAAGCTGGTTTCAATATCGAAGATAATGCAGGCATTCATACCACTTTCCCAAGGCCAGGCCAAAGTTTTAAAGTAGGCCAAAAAGTGAGAATGGGATTTTGTATGGAAGACCCTTCCCGATTTTTATTGGATGGTGCGAAGCTGTGGTTGGTTAAGGGAGAACAGAAGGCCTCTATAGTCGAATTCAGCGATCAAAGTTTGGAAGATTCCACTTTGGCTCTGTTGCTCCAAGAAGGTTACTACGATTGGACGATTCCCGCTTCGCTTGAAGCTTTGGGGGATGGCGGACTAAGAATTCAAATTTCCAGCGATTGTGAAGAATGCTATATCCGCCTGGAAAGCTACCAACAGCCCGACCTCGATTATGATATGATGGGACCTATTCGCATCGCGAAATAAGCCTTTTCATAAGCTTTTTTGCCCCAGGTATTTAAGCTCAAGTTCGGCAACCTACAGCCCGAGGATTGGCCAAGCGACCATTCTCTAGTACATTGCGAAAAACCTTTCCGGCAAAGGGCTCTTCATGCTTAGATACAGTTTTGGGCAAAGGCTCAGTTTTTTACTGGCTTTAGTCTCGCTTTTAGCCCTGACTCTCTTTCCAAAACCGTTGTCCGCCAAAGTGGGCGATTGGAAATCCTACACCAATCTATATGCAGTCAATTGCTTTATAAGCTATGAGAATAAGGTATACGCGGGTACTCAAGGTGGAATCCAGGTTTTTTCGCCTTCAGGAACTACCGAACGCACTTACCTCAATTCCGATGGACTTCTCGATGTCAGCATCGTCGCCTTTACCATTGACTCCCAGGGCTTTCTCTGGGCA
>JBBQAD010000216.1:0-6452 GCA_038315885.1 Fibrobacteria bacterium
TCGTCTGCTTTTTGTCATCGGTTTTACTGCTCTGAGCAGCGGTATTGGCATTTGGATTTATCAAAACATCCATTCGCTGGGTCACCTTGCACTTCTCTCTTTGCTTACACTATCGGTCTGCGGCGGCTTTGCCTTTTGCTGGTCTCGCCGGCAGCCCTTTAGCTGGCAAGCGCAAAAGTTAGGAATGCTGGAAGACTCCGTCTTACTGGGAGCCTCATTGTTACTCTTGGCTCTTTGGGCATATTTACAATGGCGTTATCAAATAATTGACGATCACTTTTCCCTTTTACCGCTTTTTCCATCCCTAGTTTTCTTGCCACTTGCTTATAGATTTGATCATCGCGGTCTGTTAACATTGGCTATAACCGGCATGGCTGCCTGGCTCGGGTTAAGTGTAAACCCCTGGGATATGATGAAAGTCGGACGATGGCTTCCCACCACTCTGATGGGAACCGCCTTCCTATTTGGTCTGTTACTGGTCTTGATTTCTTTTGTAACTGAAAATATCGACAAAAAGTCTCATTTTAGCTTTACCTATCATCTGTTCGGCTTCCAGCTAATGGCTTTGGCTTCGCTTACGGGAATGTTTCACTCTGGAACTAAAAACCTGTGGTTTGCCCTGGTATTAGTTACTGCAGCGTCAGCTTACCTTCGTTATCGTCTACGCGACAGTTACAGCTTTTTTGCAATGGCGGTCATACTTGGCTATATCGGGGTATCCAGTAAAATTCTGAAACTGATCTTTTTCTCGCATAGCTTTATGATCGTGAGTGTTTATGTAGCATTCGCATATTTGATAGTTTCCTCAATTTATTTGATGCGAATACTATCTCGAGTAAAGAAAAGCCATGGCAAAGGATTAAGGGTTTGAAGATGGCAATGGTTAATGCATTGAAATTTCCTATCATTCCTGATTTCATCCAACTCTGCCAGCGTTCAGCCCGAATCATATTGTCGAAACCCTATCCTGGTGAGATACACTTTTTAAAAAGGGCATTACAATACTTCTTTACCATACTCATTCTGTACGGTGTAACAGGTTTGTTTTTTGTATTCCTTTTTCAAAGTCTCCGTATTTCTTATAAAAGTATTGGGTTTGTATCTTTAATGGTATCTACAGGAATCCTGATCTTTGGTATCAAACAAATTCGAGAAAAACAGTGGTATGCCAACGGCAAAGATGATGCTTTAGTTCACAGTTGTATCGGAAGCATCTGTTTTTCAATTGTCTGGATACTCAGCGAAAATCTGAATTTTCCCCTGAAACCGTGGTTTGATGCACTACTCTGCTCAGTGATTCTTTCGGGTGCTGGATTTCTTTTTGTCGATGCCGCCTTGATTTGCCTGGGATGGGCAGGTTTTATTCTTTCTGTCTTTCTTTTTTGTGAATCCTTCGGCTTATCTGTATGGCTGCCACCTCTTTGCTTTGTACTGGGGACGCTCACCTACCTTGGCTGCCAGCGTATTCCCACCGATCCCCGACGGGGGCTGTTATTCTTACCTTGGTTCCTCAGTTTCCGAATTTTGGAATTCCTTGGACTGATTTTACTGTATACATCGATAAATTATTACGTGGTTCGCGAATTGGGCCGTAGCCTGTTACATCCCGGTCCTACCCAAGTATGGCCTCCCTTTCCTACACTTTTCTGGATAGCCACTTTTTTTATTCCCTTGGCGATGTTGGCTGCAGGACTTACTAAAAAAAACAAAACCCTATTGCACTCTTCCCTGCTCTGTTTGTCTTTGTCTTTTCTTACTTTTAAATACTATTACCAAATCGCACCAATTGAACAAGTATTGAGTCTCTCTGGAGTGTTATTACTTGTTTTTGGAGCTATATGTTGGTTCGGATTAAAAAAGAGTCGTTGGGGTTTGAGTCGAGAACCCGATAAAGATCCCAGTGCTTCACTAATAGAAGAGGCTTTGGCAATTCACAGTTCAGCCATTGTATCTCAAGCTTCCCATCATGGCAGCAGTGGAGCAGAAATCCCCTTTAAAGGAAATGACGGACAATTTGGCGGCGGCGGTGCTACAGGTAAGTTTTAATCCTTTTAAGTGTAATGCTGGGTTTGGCGCTCTGATTAACTAAGCTTTTTGTGCCAAGAATTAAGCATGGAATAAGCTTTCTGGTAAGTTCCGCATCCATCCGCAGGCATTGTAAAATCATCAGATATACTGGATAAATGGTTGAGTTCTTGTCGTAATAGTGAGGATGCCGGTGGAACATCAATCCAACTGGATACAACTTTGTTCACATCGTGAAGCTCGGGATGTCTATCCCCATGTACTTTAGCTATTTTTTCAGATAGCATAATCATTAACTGTAGCTCTTCCTCTTCAGGAAGCCAATCAGAGCAAACTCCAGATTCATTATCGCATTTCCCAGACTCGTTTAAGCCACCCACGCTTACTGTACCCGATTCTTTCGAAGAATTGATAACCCGCTGAATTTCCTTAAGCGCAAAGTCGTTCTCAATTCTTTTCTCACCCACTGCCTGCGATAAGCTCAGAGCTCCTCCGCAGCAAAGGTCTAAGCCCCAAGACTCAAATAACTGCCGAGTGGCTGGTGCTTCATTCATCCACGTCGCTATATTTTTGGCCAACAAATCAGCCTGTTTTTCTTGAACCATCTTGCCCTCTTTTTCCATTTTTATAATGCCCAAAGGCACTAACTATGTTTGAAATTCCCTGCCAAAGACCTTCACAGCGTTGGTCGCCTCAGCCAAAGTCCACCGAAATCTGCAAATTCGGGTCATGCTGATTAAATTGTAAACAACTATAGACAAAATACTCTGGAGATACATGAATGGCTAACCTTAAGCACACCGCCAGCCCTCAAAAACCAGTTGAGCCCTATCGCCTGCTTTTTCCCGTCGGAACACTGCTAGCCCTGGCAGGAATAACACTTTGGGCCCTGCAACCTTTTTTCCCTCAAATTGGTTTCCCCATGCGTCAGCACGCTTGGCTAATGGTACAGGGGTTTATTCTTTCGTTCGCAGGTGGGTTTTTGTTAACCATGCTGCCCAATGTACTGGGACTTCCTTCAGCAAAACGCGTCGAGGTAAGAGCTCTGACCTTTACACTTTTACTGGGCGGCCTAAGCGCGTTAAGTGCTCTGGAAGCGTTAAGTCAGTTGTTATCGGCCATCGCTTTTGCCATCATACTTTTATTTGTTGTCTCCCGTCGTAAACATATACGAATGCTGCCTCCACCTTTTCTTTTTGTCTTTAGTGCCATAGGTTTTGGGTTAATCAGCACCATTACACTAGCCATCGACGCGGCTTGGCCCAGCCTGTTGCCCATGTGGCCTGGATGGATTGCCCGCCGATACATTTCCGAAGGCATGGCACTGCTTTTAGTGATGGGTGTTGGGGCTTTTTTACTTCCAAAATTTCTGGGCGCTTTTAATCCAAATGGAAAAGCACCTAAACTACAGTTAACTCTAAACCAAATCGTTTCCCAGCTCGTGCTGATTGCTTTGCTCATTGGAAGCTATTTCGTGGAATATTTCTTCCCCTCAGACTGGCTGCTTGAATACAGTAACACAAGGCTTGCATATGGCATTCGCTTTATTTTGTTCATGTTACAGTTTGGCGGTCTAGCTGGAATTTTGAAAGCACCTAAAGGTGGAGCCGCCTGGCAATATTTACTGTGGTCAACAATACCATCCATTTCATTGGGGCTATTGCTTTCTGCGCTTTTGCCTCAATACCTAGTTGGATGGCAACATCTTATATTTATCCCCGGATTTATGGCAATGACTCTGCTGATTGGTTCACGCGTTTTATCTGCACACCGCGGAGCGCCCTTGCTGCTTGCTACAAATAGCATCAGCCTTTCTGTTATCATCGGTGGAATTGGGATTGCGAGTCTTTTTAGAGTTTTGGCAACCGTTCACTCAGAATGGCGTATCTGGAGCTTAACCTTTGCTGCCATCCTAGCCATTAGCCTAATCATATTTTGGGGTTTTAAGGTTTTATACCTGTGCTGGTTTGACGCTCCCCAAAAAAAATAACTGCAAAAATAATTGTACTGAGGTGTTACACCGTGGCTCCACCTTCACAAAACTCTAAGCCCTCGATTGATACACAGGTGAAGGCAAGTAGGGGTAGTTCACAAAAATATGCTCAAACACGCGCTGGCTTTTCTGTACTACATCCATTTCACTGTAAGCACTTTCGGGTAGTCCAGTTGCATCACTGTATAAAAAATCATTGATTGCAGCTTTAACAGCATCTCGTGTGGCTTCCTTATCTCGCCAGTTGTTTACATCTAGCATACCCAGATCCTTTTCATCCATCCCGGCGGGCAGTCCACCGGAAGTGACAATCAAAAATAAGTCTGGTTCAAGTTTGGTGATAATTGCAGTACTTGGCTTTGTTCTTTAGATCCTTGACCTTGTCGCTTTTGTTCTGCATTTATGCCCATCAGTGATTCACATGCTCAGGCGCCTAGTTTCATATGTTTGGTATATCGATTATGTTTTCATATCTAAAAAACTCCGCATCAATGGCTTCTAAAGAATCAATCCCGCTTCCGACTCGATAGTATACCACTATTACCACTTTATACAAATTAGCTGCCATCAAAACCTCGCTGTAAACCCATACTCAACACTAATCTAAATGGGTACCGATGGACTTGTCGGTGATAGAAGTCTTTTGGTTGATTTGTACAGATAACAGTGGGGGTAAAATGCATTCATCCGGTCTTACGGCACAACATTTCGTGCTTAATTTACTAATCGTATTCGGTTTCATTCTATTGAATACATCGCAAGTGCTCGCAGGAGGAGCCAAGGATATCAATTGGCTGAAGGAGAAAGCTTCTGGGGGAGCCTTGGCCTGGGATCACGGTGGGCTAATGTTAATCGAGATAAACACAGGCAAATCACAAAAGGTTGGCGGAGGAAAGTTTGCTGAGTTTTCTACCGAAGGCTCCTTTCTAGGCTGGAATGATGGCGGAAAGGCCATGGTTTACGCTCGAAAATCAGGAACCACAAAACAAATTGCATCGGGAATCAAAGGCCATGTCTCCTGGATAAACGATCATGAGTTTGTGGTCTTCTCAGGATCTTGGAAACAGATTGATGTACTCAATGGAAAAGAAAGTGTGCCTGATGGCCTATTGAAACTGACAGGATCGGCGGTGGATGGGGAGGATGATTTGAAAATGACGGAAAAAGGAAACTGGATTGTATTATCAGGAACCAGTATTAAATCCGATGAAGCGGGAGCAAAAGGTTCGCGTCCGGGTTCCTGTGCAGGAGCGCTTTCGAAATTTGGATATGAAGTTGGAGGACTGGAACACAGTCATCAAAATTATACGATTAAATCAGTTCGTTCCGGCGGCAGCAGTGGCTCAATAAGTTGGAGCATCGGTTGCGGTGGCAAAGGAATGGATAACAATCGCTTTTCTTCTACTTCTCAAGAATGGATTGTAAACATGAATGAATGCGCTAGTTCTATGGCCGTGCATAATGTCAAGAGTAACGATTACGTCTTATTGGGCACATCAGCAAAAACCAGCGGTGAAAATTATGGCGATTTCGCCCACAAAGGCCCAACTTTGGATTTTGGCTCTCCAACCGCACTATTGATATCAAAAGCAAATTTGAAAAAATCAGCCAGAGCAAGTATTTCAATTAATAGTGGCTCGCTCTATTTTATTCAGCACGACAAATCACAAGCATTATTAATTAATGGGGCTGTTGATCAAATTCACTAATTGAAAGAGATCCCTTGAGGAGCAGACTTGAAATTTCAGTCTGCTTTTAAATGAATTTCGTGGTGAATTTTCGTGGATAAATCGCGTAAAGAAAAATAGAGACATTTGCAGTGATACTACAAATAAATCGTAATATCACCACCGCTGTAACAATAGAACCAATTGAACCTTATCCCGCATTGTAAGCGGGCACGAAAAATTTCTTTAAAAAATCATCAAAGCGTGTCGTCGAAGTCGGTTTTGCAGGGTCATTGATAGTTGGGTCGAGCTTTCCGCTATTTAATCCCACACCCAATTCTGCATAGGCAGCTGCCATGCTGGCCGAAAGTCCCATTTGCTGCATAGCGGCTTGGGCTGCTTCGGGGGGAAACTGCATATAGACTAGATCGGGTTTGCCAATGGCCTTGCCAATCGCTTCGGTCATCGATTTGTAACTCTGCTGATCTCCGTAGATTTCAATAATCTCTGATCCGGTAAAATCACTGCTTAACAGTTCGGCTGACTTCGTTGCAATATCAGCGGTGGCTACCAAATTAAATTTGGCTTCTGCAGCAGCTGTCGATCCATGCATTCCTTGAGACTTAATTAGACCAATATTCATCATCAAGTTTTCCATAAAGAAAGAAGGGCGGAGTATCCGAATAGCAATATCTTTAATCTCCTTCAATTTATTTTCCAAATCATGCAGACCAAGAACAGGTCCAGTGCCCTCTGTTCGCTCTGCC
>JBBQAD010000164.1:0-7650 GCA_038315885.1 Fibrobacteria bacterium
ATGATCATCGGATTTTTCTGTTGATGGCCGATGTATCCGGTCACGGAGTGCCGGCTGCCTTAGTGACAGCCATGGCTAAAATGGCTTTTATGAGACATGTAAATGGTCGGGATACAGTTGCACAAATTTTAGGAGAGGTTAACCGTGACCTCTGTGCGGCTGTAACAACTGAACATTACCTAACTGCCTTTGCTGCTGTTTTGGATACCGAAACCGGGAGACTGGATTATAGCCGAGTGTGTCACCCTTACCCTGTGCTGTATCGCAATAAAACCAGGTCTCTAGAGCATATCAAAATGCGGGGTGGGTATTTTTTAGGGATGTTTGAGGAAAATAAATTTTATGTCGAAAGCACCATGCTTGAACCAGGTGACTTGCTCTTCGTCTACACCGATGGTTTGAACGAGAGCTTCAATCACAAAGATGAACAGTATGGCAAGGAAAGACTCGATTCAATTGTACTGAAATATGGTTCCATGGGACCGCAAGAAACCATTATGCAGGCGCTTTACGACAAAGACCGTTTCATTGAGGGCCGTACCAGCATCGATGATATTACCATATTTGCCTTACAGCGCGAATTGTAGGAGTAGTTCACATGAAAGTCTTGGTAATAGGAGGAGCAGGTTATATCGGCTCCCATGTATGCAAAGCCTTAACTCTAGCCGGGCATGAAGTAACCGTCTTCGATAACCTATCCTCCGGACTGCGTCAGAATCTCCTGCCTTCGGTAAAATTCTTTCATGGAGACATTTTAAACATTCAATCACTAGATACGGCCTGCTCTGGCGGCTCCTATTCGGGATTGATACACTTGGCCGCCCTGAAGGCTGCCGGTGAATCCATGTTATTGCCTGAAAAGTATGCTCGCCACAATGTGGTGGGAACTTTGCAGGTTATGGAAGCCGCCTTGAAATGGAATATTCCCAATTTTGTGTTTTCTTCTTCTGCGGCTGTATATGGAGAACCGCAATATTTGCCGATTGATGAAAAGCATCCCACGGTACCAGAGAATTTTTACGGTCACAGTAAACTGGCAATCGAGGGCTATTTAAACTGGTATTCCAAGCTTAAAAATTTGCGCTACGCTGCCTTGCGGTATTTTAATGCCGCTGGTTATGATCCTGATGGTGAGCTCGTTGGTCTGGAACAGAATCCAGCTAATCTTCTTCCCATTATTATGGAAGTGGCCGCCGGCTTGCGTCCAAAAATGCAGGTCTTTGGAAATGACTATAACACACCCGACGGTACCGGCATTCGTGACTATGTGCATGTGAGTGACCTGGCAAATGCGCATGTGGCGGCTCTCGAATTTTTAGAAAAGCGGCAACAATCTCTCACTGTTAATCTGGGATCTGAAATGGGAGCCAGCGTGCTTGAAATTATTCAGGCAGCGCAAAGAGTCAGCGGAAAAACTGTAACTCATGAAATAGTGGGACGTCGGCCCGGTGACCCCGCTAAATTGGTTGCGTCTTCTGCCCTGGCTCTGGAACTACTAGCCTGGAAACCCCTTTTCAGTGATGTAAATTCCCTAGTGGAGACAACTTGGAAGGCTTACCAAAAGAATCTTGTTAATTGATTCTAGCTAATTTGCATTAGTTACCTGAGAAAAAAACAGCTTTCCACATAATGAGACCGGGTTTTAAAAGCCTGAATGTCTATCTTATCCTGCAAAGTCCTTTAGCAAATAGATACCGTTAAGGATTTTTTAGCAACGATGTCAAAAATAATTCTGGAGTCCTTCGGTTAGGACCTAGTTAAACCAGATCAAGAATTGTTGACCAGAAACGTTGTTCACATATTCGTTACAGCAAATTGGAGTAAGACGGCATGGGCATGAAAGAAAAGGCAGTCCCGGCAAGTTTGGGAGAACTGAAAAATTCGGGCTATGAAATCATACCCGTCAAAGAGGAAATTCGAAAAAACTTAATTTTAAAGCTTACGAATGGTGAACCTGTCTTTCCTGGATTAATTGGTTATGAGGAAACGGTTACCAAATACTTGATAAATGCGCTTTTAGCAAAACATGATATTATTCTACTCGGCCATCGAGGTCAGGGCAAAACAAGGTTATTGAGACAGTTAACCAATTTGTTAGACGCTCAGATTCCCATTATTGCGGGTAGCCCGGTCAATGACAGCCCCTTTGGACCCATATCTAAATTCGGCCGAGATAGGATTCTAGAATTTGGAGACAAGACGCCGCTTGAATGGGTTGGTCGCGAGGGGAGATACGGTGAGAAATTGGCGACTCCCGATGTAAGCATAGCCGATTTAATCGGAGATGTCGATCCTTTGAAGGCGATGAATGAAAAACTCGATTTTAGCCATGAAGGAGTGATGCACTTTGGCTTGATACCGCGTTCAAATCGGGGAATTTTTGTGATCAATGAATTACCCGACTTACAGGCTCGCATCCAGGTAGGATTGTTAAATATTTTAGAAGAACGGGACTTTCAGATTCGCGGTTTTCCCATTCGCTTGCCCTTAGATATATTCATTGCATTTTCGGCTAACCCTGAAGATTATACCAATCGGGGAAATATCATCACTCCATTGAAAGACCGTATTGATTCACAAATTTTAACCCACTATCCCAAAGACAGGCTGACAGCCCTTCGTATTACAGAGCAAGAAGCCTGGATTGAACGCAATGGTTCTCAAGTTGAAATCCATTCGGTGCTAAGACACTGCCTAGAACAAATTGCCTTCGAAGCCAGAGCGGATAAGGATTATGTGGATCAGAGTTCCGGAGTTTCTTCGCGCATGTCTATTAGTGCTCTAGAAAATCTGATCAGTACAGTTGAACGTCGGAATATTGGTGGCGCAAGAGTTGGGGGAAAAGCGCCTTGGCAAGCACGGTTTATGGATTTGGATGGAATACTTCCCTCCCTAACCGGAAAGATGGAATTAGTCTACGAAGGTGAACGGGAGGGACCAGCTAATACGGCCCATCTCATGATTACGCGTTCCATAAAAAGTGTTTTTCAGGAAAATTTCCGAGATCCTTATAATCGCAAGGAAAAAAATCCCGAAGAGAACCCTTATTTTCCCTTGTTAACATGGTTTGAAACCGGCGGTAATTTAACCCTTCGAGATGATGTCAGCGAAGGAGAAT
The DNA here is from genome assembly GCA_038315885.1 of Fibrobacteria bacterium. Classification (GTDB taxonomy): domain Bacteria; phylum Fibrobacterota; class Fibrobacteria; order UBA11236; family JBBQAD01; genus JBBQAD01. Next base: position 3,119 of record JBBQAD010000164.1, read on the forward strand.
ATGAAAAAATGTTGTTATCGGTTCCCAATCTAAAAGAGGTAACCAGAACTTGTTGGTTAAAACAAAAAGAAATGCCGGCTGAAAAGGAACTACCAATTCTGATGGAATTGGTGTTAGAGGGCTTGCATGCTCATGCCAGACTAAGTAAAACGAATATAACACATGGGTATGTATACCGAGATGTGATGTCTACAATAATGGCATAGAACTATGGAAATTCGTTATGCAAAAGCTTTGGAGCTATTAGAAAAACCAGCCAAACTGGATGCCATCAATTTGAGGGATTTATTCTCCCAGCTTTATTTAATTGCCAATGGCGATATTTCTCAAACCTTGGAAATGCTGAGACAGATTGCGGAACAATACGGATTAGTATCCAAAGATATGACCTTTGAAGACATTTTGGATGAACTCGAAAAAATGGGATTAATCAAACGGGATCGGGGTGAATTTAGTAGCAGCCCTTTATCAGAACGCCAAGTGCGTGATTCCGTTTTCGAACGGGTCTTCAAGGGTTTAACAAAAGGATTTAAGGGCGGGCATTCTACTCCCTCTACGGGCAAAGGATCCGAACAATTGCCCAGTACGCGTCCCTTTCAATTTGGTGATGATAGCCGCAATGTTGATTTCGCCCGCTCTTTACACAACGGCTTGCTAAGAAAGCGTGGCCAAAGCAGCGAAAATATTTCGGAAGAAGACTTAGAAGTCTTTGAAACCGAAGAAATCGCCAACTGTTCTTCTGTGCTAATGCTAGACATTAGCCACAGCATGATTCTGTATGGGGAGGACAGAATAACCCCAGCAAAAATGGTAGCTATCTCGTTGGTTGAATATATTCGGCGATGTTTCCCAAGAGATACAATCGATGTAATAACCTTTGGAGATGATGCTCAAGTAATTCCTGTCGACAGCATCGCGAAGGTAGCTGTGGGTCCCTATCATACCAATACCTGTGATGGATTAAAGCTGGCGCAAAGACTTTTGAGACGAAGAAAAAATCAGAATAAGCAAATTTTCATGATTACAGATGGAAAACCCTCGGCTGTCTATGACCGTGGGCGTCTTTATCGTAATTCTTTCGGACTAGATCCATTGGTACTAAGCAAAACCTATTCAGAAGCGGTCAATTGCAGAAAGAACCAGATTCGTATTTCAACCTTTATGATTGCCCAGGATAATTATTTGATTGAATTTGTTGAAACTTTCACCAAATTGTGCGAAGGTAAAGCTTTTTATACTGGTTTGGGAAATTTAGGCGAATTTATTTTTGTCGATTATTTAGAAAATCGACGACGGCGTTTAAAGGGATTGTAACACAAAGTCATGATACCTTAAAAATCTTTTGGCTTCGCAACAAAGGGGTCATAAAAAAAAGCGGTCATTGCTGGTTCCCAATCAATTGAGCCACGCAATTGCCTGAACAAACTCAGCCATTGAAGTACAGATTCTTGCTTCAATATATTAGGTGGCAATACACTTTGATTCTCTATAAAAGTTTGAAGATTTAGATTACCTGGACCTTCAAGTTGAAGGCGAATCCGCAAAAACAATTCTTTGGGTACGAGTTTCATTTTGTCTTTTTCAAGCGGTAATAGAGTCATCGTTAGCCGGTATGTAGGCGCTTCATTTTCAGTTACCAAGGTTATGGCGTGATAGCGATTAAAGTGTAGGATTTGTTTTTTGAAATCAAGCAGAAGGCTATCTGTTTCGGTTTTCAGAGCCTTTTTCCAATACAGACTGTCCGGCCAGGAAGAATGTTTCTCTAACCCGCTGGAGTCACTTAGAGGTGCAATATTAATAGAACACTGTTCAGCCAGTGAAAGGCGTTGTTCGTTGTGTTGATTTTTTTTAGAAGCTGCGCATCCAACTATTAGTAGCAATAGTGCAATAGTGATAAAGTAAACAATGGAAATAGCTGTTTGCATGCTTCAAAATTACTTTATGCTGATCACGGATTTCTGATATCCTGTATTAAGGCCAACTAGGATGACAATTATATCACTTTTTAGCTCTAGAGGGCTACTAAAGCCATAGGAAAAGCAAGGGGTATATTTAAAAATAGGAAATAAAAAAGGCGGAGCTTAGGCTCCGCCATCATTTAAACGACTCTTCGATTAATAGATTAGCCCAACAGTGAGAGAACCGATTGAGGCGCTGCATTTGCCTGCGACAACATTGCCGTGGCAGACTGTGAAAGAATTTGAGCTCGTGTATACGAGGTTGTTTCTGTTGCAAAATCAACGTCGCGAATCATGGATTCTGCATCCTGGGTGTTTACTTCTTGGTTGCTTAAGTTGTTGATGGCGCTATCTAAACGGTTGATGTAGGCACCCAAATCAGCACGCATGTTACTGACTGATTTGATAGCTGTATCAATAACCGTCAAAGCGCTGAATGCATTAGACTGAGAGGTCACATTAGTGGTGGTTGCGCCAGAAAGAGTGATACCCAAAGCACCTGTTGTAAGGGAATCGATTCGAACAGTCAGAGTATCGGTGGTACCTGAAGCCACACCACCATTGTTATTGGCACCTATATGTAATACCGATGCATTACTTCCTGAAGCGCCGAAACTGCCACTGGCACCATCGAGCAGGGTCATACCGTTATATTGGGTGGCGGTGGAAGTACGTTGAATTTCACTGGACAGAGCCTGAAACTCTTGATCTACATAAGAGCGATCAGTTGTAGTCAAGGTATCATTAGCCGATTGCACGGCTAATTCTCGCATTCTCTGTAACATATCAGACACTTCACCAGCAGCACCTTCTGCAATCTGCAAAAGTGCGATACCATCTTGAGCATTGCGTTTTGCCTGCCCTAAACCGCGAACCTGCGTTCTCAATTGCTCTGAAACTGCCAAGCCAGCGGCATCGTCAGAAGCAGAATTGATACGCAGACCGGTTGACAGTCTGGTTAAGGATTTTTCCATGCTATTCTGGGCTTTGAAGAGCGCGTTTTGCGTCACCATGCTGCCGATATTATGATTAATTCTCACAGTAACCTCCGTGTTTATGCCGAGGCCTTCCGCTTCCCGCGGTGGCTGAGGCGTTGTTGTTTTGATGGTAAGCGGGCTTGGAGGTTAGGAGAGTGAGCGAAACTACTGCCTGCCTCTGCGGGTCCAACTTACGGTATCACCTGTATTAATTATCGGCAGGTTTTTTAAAACCTTTAACTTTTTTTTTGGACGAAGATTTCCTGATTAAAATATTCGCCTAAGGCATGCAAAAACCGTTGTTTACGTTTAGAGAGGTAGGCACTCAAAGGCTTCAGGGCAAGTCCATTGATGTCGATTCGATAGGCTTCCCATATGCATGAATCAATGGTTGATTGGGCCCATGCTTGTTCAAAAGACTCCAATTTTCTCAAATTTTCTGCGCTGGGATACTGGATTGATTGATCTAGAGTGTTAAGGATTTTTTGAAGCATTTCCAGATGGGGGCTGGGTGGGCACAATGCGAGTTTTACATTCCAATCTTCAATGGGCCTCACCGTTGCGGAGCTAAGACTAATATCATCATGACCCGCTGCCATATCAGTATACTCAAGGATAGAAAACGAGGATGGCTCTTGAAATGGATGTAACTCTCCTTTAGAATTCTTTAATTCTTGCCTAGCGGCATCTGAGTTCCAACACGTTTCCCATATAAATAAATCATCAGCAACTTCGCCTTTTAAAATAAAGGTGTGAACCTTTTCAGGTTGAATAGCCTGTAATTCTCTACTTTCTTTATCCAAAGGCAGACGAGATGAAATTGTTGTGCTGGATTGTATCACAAAATGGCCTGGTCCATAGGGTCCAGTTTCAACTGGATTTGAGGCACCAAAGAGGGCAATGCAACGAGTTTTTTGTGCACTGGCCATATGCATGGCAACCGTATCACCTGTAATTAAAAGCTCTGAACATTCTACTAGATGAGCTGAACCAAGCAAAGTTGTTTTTCCCACTGCATTAAGACAGAAGGAATTCAGATTTTTCAGACTGAGAAAATCGCAAAACTCTTCAGCCAAGGGAAGTTCTTCGCTTGCCCCCAACAAAACCATTTTTTTACCCGATTGTATCAGCAGTTCTCCGAGAATTTTCCAATGAGAAAGTGGCCAGCGTTTGCCTATCCATGCAGTGCTTAACTGGCAGGCAATCACAGAGCCAGACTGAAAAAAATCTTTCCATTTTTGCGACTCAAGGTGTATATCTGTTGTAATGTCCGCTCTTGGTAGTTGGGCAAGGGAATAGGACCATTGTGTTGGTCGCGAAAACAAACCCGTTTCCGTGTTACAGTCACGAAGAGCCTCCAGGATGCCACGACAATAAATGTCAACGGCATGATAGGGGTTCTCAGCCCTGTTGGCGGGAATAGCGGCCAAGTGTTGCAGCCAGCGGGAACGGTATTGAAATCCACTTTCGCTATTTAAATCAAGACCGCGTTTTATTTTTGCCCGAACCAGGGATTGTATCACGGCACCATAGGGTTCTTGAAAGAGATTAATCGAACAAGTGTATTCTTCGCGCTGCAACTCTTCTAACCAAGCTT
>JBBQAD010000198.1:0-6754 GCA_038315885.1 Fibrobacteria bacterium
GTTGATATTTTAGTGACACATCCGATCTTGTTTTAAGAGCTATATCAATGTCTGATCCATTTCTATAAGTTCCCATGGCGCGAGAGCCAAAGAGACGCGCTTCTTCGATTTCAAGGTATTTAGCGAAGACCGATTTTATGGCACTCCAATCTTTTTCAGCTAAACCGAATGTCCTAGAATGATTATGCGAATCCTCCTTTTTCATTCTATTTCAGTTTTTCTTTTTCTTCTTTTGCAAGTTTGTTCAATTTTTCATTTAGGGTACAAAAAGCAGAATAGTATTCTGTTACAATGGACTTAACAATTTTTTCCTGAATTTCTGAATTATATGTATGTGAACTTTCGTTTCGACTTTGAATCATATCCATCCAAACTTCACCGTCCAAAACCAATTCTACTTCAAAGGCTTGGCGTGTTACATCTTTTGAACCAAAAAGTTCATTGTAACCTCTATTTTGTAAAAAGTCTTTTTGGGTTTTCCAGGCCAATTCATGGTTGTACTCGAAGGCCTGTATAAGTCCTTGCTTTTCCAAATCATTCAAGTTTTTTTGCTGGATAAATTTGTCCAACTGAGCTAGTGCGCGATTCCAGTTGCTCAGTCTTTGGATCCAGCGAATATCGGGATTTTTTTGAGGAGTAGTCATAACAGGCTTCGCAATCTAAAGTTCCCCTGAACTGGAGAAGGGATAATCAATAACCGAAAACGAAAAATAAGAAAATTACGGCTAACTATGTTCCTTCGCAAAACCAGCCCAAGCTGGCCCAGCGGGCAAACCAAAGCGGTAAATTTTGTTCGAGTTTTTGTAAGCCTTCCGATTCCAGCTTTTCGGCAACACTTTCACAGGCACTTTCCAGTGCTTCACCTTGATGCAGGAGTGACAATAGCTTAAAGGCAAGCGAATCTAGAGGTTCAAGAGAAATCTGGGTTCCATCACGGTACATGGCCCAATACTGTTCTACCGGTTTCAGGCTCAGTTCCAGTTCATCAGATTCATCTTGCCTGGCTTTGAAATAATTTTCTGCAATATCCCAATGATGGTGAAACAATGCAAAGGAGGGTTGAAAATGCAGGGCTTGACTGGCCAGTGCTGCTGCCTCTGCAGTCGATAATGACTTGGGCGCGAAGACTTCGCGTTCCGCCTCAACAAAAGAGCGGCTATACTGTAACTCAAATACGGCCACCGTGCGGTTTATTTCTGTTCCCCAATGCTTGTTCTTATCCAAAAATTCAAGCATCTTGTCTGCAAGATTGTTAAGATTGGGGCTTTTTGATGGATACATCGTCAAATAGTCAGTCGATAAGCGATTAAGATGCCAACATCCCAGCAGATGGCGCAACAAAGGGAAGTCCTTCTGAAGAACAGTCAGCAAGCGATACCAATATTGTTGGTTGTATACAGATAAACGGTCGATTCCGACTAATCGCTTCTCTTCACCCACAGGCTCTCTATCAACCATTACTTCTACTATATCACTTGAATACTGTGATTGTTGGTATACGAAGTGACCGCTGGAAAAATCGAAAGGGATGCGAATTGCCTCTCCAAAATGAGCTTGCAGTATATCTAATCCCTCAGGAACTTTTGCCTGCTTCCTAAAATCTTCTGAATCCACTGTACCCATCAATACATTCTCATCATTAAAAAGATGATTAGCATTCTATTACACCCTCAAGCTTTTGAAAAGTCTTGGCTTTTAGGGCTTCTGCATAGGTCTCTTCGAAAGTAGGGATGCGATCATCCCATTCCAATAGAGTCGCAAAGCCGCCCGAACGCTTCCAGGCATGGGCATACAAGTCCCAGACTTCGTCGCAGACAGGATGATCATGTGTATCTAAAATAGTGCCGTTACTGTTTCGGGTATGTCCTGCAATATGGCACTGTAATACTTTCGAAAAATCGATGGAATCAACGTAGTCTTTCGGATTAAATAGATGGTTTACCGAAGAGACATAGATATTGTTGATATCTAACATATAGGAGCAGCCTGATTTTTCAATCACCTGATTAACGAACTCCCACTCAGTCATCTCAGAACTCTTAAAAGCGACGTAACTCGAAAGATTCTCCAAGCCAAAGGGAATACCGATGTAGTCTTGCACAATTTTAGCGCGCTCGGCAATGTAATCAATCACCTTTTCAGTATAGGGAACTGGCAGTAAATCGTGATAAGAAATTGAGTTTGAAACTGTCCAACAGAGATGATCGGTGAAATAGGGTGTTTGTGTGCGTTTAACCAGGTCTTTTAATTGTTTCAAATAGTCCCAATTGAAAGGGTCTGCCGAGGCGATACCCAGTGAAACTCCATGTAACACCACAGGGTAGTGTGACAGTACTCTTTCAAGATTTTTTAAAGGAGCGCCACCAGCCACCATGAAATTTTCAGAGATGATTTCAAAAAAATCAACTTGAGGCCAGCTCGAAAAGATGGAATTGAAATGGGGAATGCGCAGGCCCAAGCCGATACCATGGATTTTATGTATCATTCCTGCACCGTGCTAAATCAAATCCCTAACAATCATGTTTTATCAACACAGGTAGCCCCAGCGCATTCTGCCTTACCAGTACAATCATGCGAATATTTTCCTTTGCCCACAAAGAAGGACTCGCCTTTGCAAGAATTTAAACCATTACAGCTATGCTCCATTGCCTTTTTTGTTGGATTCGTTTCACAAGCCATTTTAAAGCTTGCGAGGGCGGCGTCACCTGTGCCACCACTGGTATCATAGGTGATGCCATCGTTAGTACTGGTTGGGCTATCCTTTTTACAGCCAGTTAGTGAGCCAGCCAATAATCCGGCTAAAGCTAGTGTTGCGAATTTGCTCAATTTTAAGATTTCTGGACGTTTCATGTTATCCCCTGTTTTATTTCTGATTTGAACCCTTTGTAGGCCTAATTACTTTTTTGCTTCAACTGGTGCAAACGCACCGGATTTCTATCAATTGGTCTTAATAGACGGCGCTGTGTTACGCCGTTACACAAGAAATCATAAATAAAAGGTGTATCCTGCGCCAAAAGCCAAAGACTCCAATTCCTTTTTGTATTTACTGCCAGAAATGGTCATTTCATCGTCAAACCAAAGCAATGAGCTCAAGTAAATATTCAAGTAATTTTTAGGGGCTACCTTCAGTTCCATTCCGCCCCCCACAAACAGGCTCTGTTTTGTTTCGTCAGCCGTAATCGAACCCGCCAACCATTTCCAAAACTCATAGCTATAAGTGCTCGAAATGTTCACTTTCAATTCGCGAAAGAGGGCATACTGACCCTTCAAAAAGACGTTTGTTCCAAAAGAGCCCAGTTCAGCCAAACCCGAAACATCGTAAAAACCATAGCTCATTCCTTCTGAGATTGGGCCTTTTATGCTTACATCCCCATAGGCATCCATTTTGTTACTGATTTCATTAATGGGAATCGAATAACCAAGACCCAATTCAGCCAGAACATTACCCGTGCCAACAAAGGGATCGTTATACAGTGATGTGTTACTATTTAATGGAATTTGTAACTCAAGCCTGGGACGAAGGGAACAGATTTTTTTACCCAGACCTAATTTTAAATTCCCCGGTGAAAATTCCCTGACTTCTGGTTTACCGGAATTTTGTTTGGACGCTAACAGAAGTGAGCCTCCAAGGTTGAACGTCAAATCCCAAGCAGAAAAATAAAGATCAATTGAGGGAATGCTCTTCAAATTGTCTCGATAATCCGCCGTTTTATTTCCGCTAGACTGGGATATTTCTTTCGTATCCGTAGACCATTGACTCAATCCGATTTGAACAAGCGACAAACCGAATTTTTTATCCTTTTCTACTGCTTTTAGATTGGATATACTAAGCAGTATAACTGTGACTGTGCATAAAATTCTGAATTGTAAGTGTTGCATCGCATAACCTCCGAAATCAATGTCTTCATTAAGTCTTAAAATACTCAGTCTTCATTGAAGATTGGAAATTTATGATTCCAAGCACCTTTAAAATGAATAGCCCAAGGCAAAGACCTGGTAGCTATCGGCTATTAAATTGTTTCCTTTGGCACGAATCAGGGGATTCATGGTAAAAGAAGCCGAAACTCGCTTAAAGACATATCCCAAATAAATCCCATCTGTGAAATATTCGACTCCTTCGCTATTGCCCAAATAGGGATTAACCTTGCTTTCATCTATGGAACCGATGGCTTGTTGAAGATGAATTCCATAGCCCAAGCGAAAGCCATAGGGTAATTTACCGGATAGATTTAATCCGGCAGTGTAAACATCCACATACTCTGCTCTCAATCGGTATCCCAACTCAGCGTCGACCGCCATCCTCCCTTTCCAAAATGGTTTTGCCATAAAGAGTTTCACTAGTCCATCCCATGAACCGGCTCCAGTAGACAATGAATCACTGCGATCGCTCTCCCCACTGGGTATGACGAACCCCAAACCTGAGCCCAAAAAGATTCCACATATTTTTTTCGCGTAATGCAACTCTAGGTTGGCATCACCGATTCCACTCCCATCTGCATTGGGTAGACTATGAGAGATAAAAACCGGGCCAGACAAAACAGCGGTCAGATTTTTAGCTACTCCGTATTCCGCATAAAGGTCAAGCTCGTCACGGCTATAGTCCTGGCGCTTTTCTTTGGCATCATTGATAAAGAAAATATCCGAAGCCAAGTGCACATATGAGAGTTGAGCGTAGCCACTATTGACTTTTCTTGGCCAGGCCCCTGCCGCAGAAATTTTTTGTGGGGTTCCCAGAAAGAGGAGTGTTATAGTTAGAAAGTAAGGAAGAATAAAAAAATGTTTCCTACTTATATTTCCCCGATTTGAAATGGTCTCTATTTTTTTTTCAATTTTACCTGGTGGATTTGTTCTTTTTACTGGCTTTAACATGACTGTTACTCCTTAAATGATATTCTGAAATAGATTTCAATGAATAGATTTTTTAATGTGTAATTCACAAAATTAACGGCGTTCGCTGTATCCAATAAATACATCGTTAATTGATATGAATGTAGGGGAATAATAGTTCTTCTGCTTTGAAGGGAGATCTGCTTGCGCTTTGTTTTTCCCCCTTTTCATTTATGTAAATACCTTCATCCATGTTGAATCCCGGACCATATACATGCAAACTGATGGTCTGCGTTTCTTCGTTGGGTGAATTTGTTTGATGCCAATCGCCTGTGACCGGTGTAAAGGCTTGACCACTGCCCTTGTGAAGAATGGATTGACGAATACATACAAATTTTGGATCCGCGTTCCCATTCCCTTCGGCTCCAGCGCGCTCTTCCCAATCCGAAACAAATAGGTAACCCTTTAAAATCCACAACATGCCCCAGGTTCCATGACAGTGAATCTGACCTGCATAATTATTTGAAAAAACGTCAAGCTGAATATTAAAGCGTCTGGCAGCATCTTCATGGAGTAAATATCGTCCATAGGGAACATTCTCTTTATCAATACGAATCGACTGGAAAATAGGACTCAGCGCGCGCATCACATGAGCCAGAGATTCCATCGAGGGATTAGGGCTTTCAGTTACCGAACTTTTTTCAAGCACTTCCAACAATCGATGCTGCAACACGGATGGAAACACCACATTTGCCTTTGCTTAAAAAAAATCGGATACCCCAACCGGAACCCTAAACAGAATTCCAGCTCGAGTCAGTCACCCAAAAAACAAAAATGTTACCGAAAAAGTCCCCTTTAATGTAACATCGAACAAATTTCGCAGACCAAGACCCAAACGTAATGAATAGGAAGAAAATGACATCGGAGCTACGAGACTGCATTTTGGTTCTGGGTGGCGACGGGTATCTGGGTTGGCCCCTATCCATGCAATTGGCGGCCAAATATCCAAAACACTCGATTGTTATTGTTGACAAACTGTTGCGACGCAAGTGGGTAGCCCAGGTTGGCGGAGAAAGTTTACTTCCGATTGCCAATCCTGAGCAGCGACTTAAGACGGCAAGAGATAATCGGGGTATCAATAATCTCACCTTTACTCAGGCCGATATCGCATCTGCCGAAATCGACGCAATCGTAAAAAAATACAGACCATCAATTGTGTATCACTTGGCCCAGCAATGCTCCGCTCCATTCTCCATGAGCAGTTGTGAGAATGCAGTCGATACGCTTATCAATAATGAAGCGGGAAATATGCGCCTGCTCTGGGCTTTGCGCGCTCATGCACCCAAGGCTCATCTAATAAAACTAGGCACTTTTGGGGAATATGCCAAAAGCTGTCTCGATGTGGCAGAAGGCTATTTCTATCCCGAATATAAAGGTAAAAGGTCGGATCGCCCACTTCCCTACCCGCGAGAATCGGATGATTTCTATCACGCTTCCAAGATTAACGACAGCAATTATATCTCGGTGGCCTGCCGCAAGTGGGGCCTTAGAGTAACCGATGTGATGCAATCCACCGTATTTGGTGCCTATTGTAATTCTATTGAAGGTCACTCAGATTTGTTTACCCGTTTTGACTATGATGAGAGTTTCGGAACGGTGCTTAACCGATTTTGTGCTCAAGCTTTAGGAGGACAGGCCTTAACCGTATATGGAAGTGGACATCAGCGCACTGGCTTAATGGCCCTATGTGACTCTATTGATTCCCTGGTCTCACAGATTGATCATCAACCGCTGCAAGGTCAACATCGAGTAATAAATAATGTAACAGAAACAAGTTTTTCTGTGAATGACTTGGCAGAAACCTTGGTAGGGATAGCCAAGCTCTCTGGTTATGCTGTGACAATAGATAGAGGGACGCATGACCCTC
>JBBQAD010000112.1:0-8747 GCA_038315885.1 Fibrobacteria bacterium
CAGGGTCAGTGATATTGATAGCGTATTCAGCCTGACTAAAGGCTGACTCAATCATCTGTTTAATATCCAAACGAAACTCTCAATTTTTTAAACAGTGAAATATCGTAAGAAGTCTCATCGAAACCAAGCGTTTGTGATCTGTGACATATTGACAAGATAACCTGACAGCCTGGCATGAAAAAGAGTCTTCCCTTCGGAAATATTTAAGTCTAAGCACTCTTATGATTTCCAAACGATGGCCCGATTATTGCAAAATCACATAATATGCCTGATTAAGGCAAGGAATTAGAAAGACGGTAGAGCGATGAAAAAAAAGCTGTTGATTGTCGATGATGAGAGGCCCATTCTAGATGCCTTATCAAGAGCTTTGTCGAATTAGAATTATGAAATTTTTACGGAACTGGACCCTAGACGTGCTCTTCAAAAAATCAAGGAACAGTTTCCCATTGTGGTCATAACAGATCTACGGATGCCCACCATGAGCGGTCTAGAACTGCTTGAGCAAATCAAGGAGCTAAACGATTCCATACAAGTTATTGTCATTACGGGTCACGGAACAGTAGATGATGCAGTAACAGCGATGAAGCGAGGAGCTTACGATTTCATTTCAAAGCCCTTCAAAAAATTGGAGATCTCTTCGGTTGTTGAACGCGCCTTTGACAAGGCTAATCTGTTAACCGAAAATATCCAATTAAAAAAGAAACTCCGGGAATCACAAAATGCCAACCATGAATGGGGTAAGAGTCTGATTTTCAAGGAACTGTTACATCGAGCCTCACAGGCAGCTAAAAGTGATGCAACAGTTCTCGTCTTAGGAGAATCGGGAACCGGAAAAGAAGTCTTGGCAAATTTCATTGTAGAGAATTCTCATCGACACAATCAGCCCTTTATCAAAGTGAACTGTGCTGCCATACCCGAAAGCCTTTTGGAAGCCGAATTATTTGGCTATAAAAAGGGATCTTTTACGGGAGCCAATCAAGATCGTAAAGGAAAGTTTATTGAAGCAAATGGTGGAACTTTATTTTTAGATGAAATTGGCGAAGTTCCCTTGACACTACAGCCAAAATTGTTACGAGTATTACAGGAGGGAGAAATTAATCCCATTGGAGGCTCCGCTGAAAAAATTGATGTACGCATTATTGCTGCGACAAATCGACGGCTGCGCAGTCAGGTTAAAGAGGGTCTCTTTCGAGAAGATTTGTATTACCGGCTTAATGTAATTCCCCTGACGATACCGCCTTTGCGAGATCGGCCCGAAGACTTACCTTCCCTCATCAGTCATTTCATCGCCTACTTTTGTAGAAAAAATAGCAAATCCAATCTTTCGGTGAGTGCCGAAACTCTAAGAGCCATGGAGAGATACACTTGGCCGGGAAATGTGCGTGAACTGGAAAATTCAATAGAACGGGCTGTAATACTCACTCTCGGCCATCAAATTACCTTGGATGATTTGCCACCGGAAATTTCCCATGAAAATGAGGATGGAGCGCAGTTAAATTTAAACAGGCCTATGACAATGGAGGAAATAGAACTAAGGGTAATACAGCAATCTCTACGCAGGCACCATGGCGACAAGTTGTCCACAGCGGAAGAATTGGGTATCAGTTTGCGTACGATTTATCGCAAACTGGAATCAATGTCACATTTGCATCCTGATTGGGCTGAAGAGTTGGGCTACCACCAAAGACAAAATGGAGATGAGGTAGAACAGAATGAGGAGAGAAAACCCAGTCTTTCCTCTTTGAAATAGTCTCTTTATTATTGCCTGATTAATATTTTGTATTTCTGTATTTGAAGAGTTGGGAATAAAGTTGAAAATCACGAAAAATTCTCACAAATTGATAAAAAAAAATCCCATAAAAATTACTGCAAAGAAAACAATATCCGGCCCAGTCTTATTGCATGTTTTTTCTGATTCAACCGGCGAATTGGCCCTTCATCTGGTCAATACGATGTTAACACAATTTCCCAATGGCACTTTTACGGTTGATCTGCATAATTTTGTAAAAGGAATTGATGAATGCGCCCAGGTTTTGGAAGCTTCCCAAAATACAAATCGAATTGTTGTTCATAGTTTAAGCAAGGAAGACCAGAAATTGGCCCTGGCCGAACTGTGTAACACAAAAAAGGTACCGAATTTTGATGCGACGGGCTCTTTTATGAATTTTTTAACCCAACATGCGAATTGCTCTCCCGAGCCAGGCCTGCATAAAGTCCATAGTATGGATGATGAATATTTTAAGCGAATCAAAGCGATGGAGTATACACTCGAACATGATGACGGCCTATTGTTGGAGGATTTACCCAAGGCAGATATCGTGCTGGTAGGCGTATCACGAACGTCAAAAACACCGATTTCAATCTATCTCGCGAATCGCGGTTTCCGGGTATCTAATGTTTCACTGGCGCTTCATCCTGGGGTTCAGGCCAGACTTAGAGATTATTCCGGTAAAAATGTTATCGGATTGACTATTATGCAGTCGCGTCTTAAAGCAATTCGTGAAACCAGAGAACTCGTTGATGGCATACCGGTGGGAACCTACTCCGATAAGGATTACATTCTACAGGAATTACGCATGGCTTCCGATTTATTCCGTTCCAAGTCCTGGCCAATTTTAGATGTATCCTATGCCTCCATTGAAGAAAGTGCCTGGAAAGTGATTAAGCTTCTGAATCTAGCGACTCCAAAAGGATAAGGGCCTGCAAGGGGAAAAATTCCAACTAATTTCCCATTCGATTCTCTCTGCATTTCTGAAACATCTCTCAACCATATTGTCATCTCAATAGCAATAAGGCATTTTGTCCTAAGAAGACTTTCTAAAAGCATTAGTGAAGGCATCAGGTATCGTTCATGGAAACAAAAGTTCTAATAGTCGATGATGAAACTGACATTGTTCAGGCGCTGATTCGCGCACTGGCAGATTTTCCTGCAAAATTTTTGACAACATCGAATCCTGTTGCCGCTCTTGACTTGGTCAAAAGAGAGTCTCCTCAAGTGGTGATTACCGATTTGAAAATGCCTGAAATGAGCGGAATGGATCTTTTGTCCAGCATTAAAGAAATAGATACACGCATCCAAGTAGTACTCATTACAGGCTTTGGTACCATAGAAGATGCTGTAACAGCCATGCGCCGAGGAGCCTATGACTTTGTATCCAAACCCTTCAAGAAGCAGGAGATCTGGGTTACACTCAGTCGCGCCTTGGAGAAAGCGGATCTATTAAGTGAGAATGTCAGTCTAAAGAAAAAACTTTCAGACAAGGATCCCGCTGAATTTATTTGGGGAGCCAACGAGCGCTTTCGCGAGATTCTTGATCAGGCAAAAAGGGCCGCCCGCAGTCGGGCTACAATCCTGATTCAAGGCGAAAGCGGCACCGGTAAAGAGGTAATGGCGAATTATCTCGTTCGTAATTCTGATTTACCAGAATCCCGTTTTATAAAGGTTAATTGCGCTGCTATCCCAGAAACTTTATTGGAATCTGAACTATTCGGGCATAAAAAAGGGGCCTTCACTGGAGCGGTGCAAGATAAACCGGGAAAATTCACCGAGGCTCATCAGGGAACGCTTTTTTTAGACGAAGTGGGTGAAATCCCTCTTACTTTGCAGCCAAAACTACTTCGCGCACTCCAAGAAGGCGAAATTACGCCCCTCGGAGGCACGCAGCAAAAGGTGCAGGTACGCATCATCGTTGCTACCAATCGGGATTTACGCACTTTGGTTAAAGAAGGACGTTTTCGCGAGGATCTTTTTTATCGCCTCTACGTCATTCCCATCACCTTGCCTCCCTTACGCCATCGAATTGAGGATCTTCCTTCGCTAGTTGCTCATTTTCTCTCCAAGCATGGAAAAAAATCAGGTCGGGAAGGAATGAGTATCGAAGCAGATTGCTTGGAAAAAATGCGCAATTACTCCTGGCCGGGAAATATACGCGAGTTAGAAAATGCTCTGGAAAGAGCCATCATCCTTTCTCCCAGTACCCGCATCACATCCAAGGATCTTCCTTTGGAGATTTTGGATTCTTCCGGGCAAACTCTAAGTACAGAACTAAATCTCATACAGGGTAATACTCTAGAAGAAATGGAGCTACATATCATCCAGCGATATTTGGACAAAAACAAGGGTGATAAAGTAAAAACCGCTGATGAATTGGGCATAAGTGTGCGTACTATCTACAGAAAAATGGAGTTTATTCAAGGTAGCGAGGAGAAGGATGAGAAGACGGATAGTCCATAATCAAATAGTCAAACAGCTAAAAACTGGAAGGCAGATATGCAAAAACATGATGATTTAATTGATGACTTTTTTGGAGAACTGAGCGAAGCCGATAGATTGACGATTAAAACATTGGGCAAACAGGTTCATTTTGCTCCCCATTCACGTTTGATCAATGAAGGTGAAACAGCCAATTATCTGTATTACATTCTTGATGGAGAAGTGAGTATTTATTTGCCGGGCAAAGCGGACTCTGGACCAATCCGAGTCTATGACGCAGGTCCCAGTGATCTGGTCGGTTGGTCTGCCGTTGTACCTCCCCATATGTATACGGGCGATGCCGTAGCACTGGATCGGGTACTGGCCTTAAGATTTTCAGGACCCGAACTGTTAACAGCTATGGGCGAGAGTCCGCAAATGGGTCATTTGATTATGGATAAAGTGGCAGAATTTTTATCACGCCGTTTATGGACTGCGATGGTTCAATTATCTTACCCAGTTCGAGTTCACTGATTTAATCACTTATTTAGAAGCTAATCTAGTTGGAGTGAACTACCTGGACTACGTCTTGATCGGAGTCATCTTCCGGGTCGAGATGAATGTTAATCATCCATTTGACTTCTGTATCAAGTTGCCGAATCTTCTCCATAATCTCGTCGGAGATGAGATGGGCTTGACCCAAGGGTATTTCTTCATTGAGCTCGAGATGTAGGTCAACAATATTCATATTTCCTGAGCGACGGGTTTTTAGTTCATGCATCCCACGAACCAGCGAGCTATGAGTCAGTGTTACATTTCGAATTTTTTCGGCGAACTCTTCGGGTAAGGCAGTATCCATCAGCATGTTTACGCCTTTCTTTATTACTTTAATTGAACTGGCCCCGATGTAAACACCAAAAAGGCAAGCCAATACGGGATCGACCCAGGAAATTTTCGTCATGTAGCTGGCAAAGAGCCCCATCGCAATGGCGGCATTGGTCAACAGATCACTGCGGTAATGCAGACTATCGGCCTCCAAAATCAAGCTTTTGGATACTTTGGCAGCTTTGGATAAATAGCTGCATAATATCCAGGTTATCACAAACGACACCAGCATAATCCCGAGAGCAAGGGGAGTGTTCTGCATGCCCTTCTGTTCGGGAGTCAAGAGCTTTTGCAAAGACTGATATAGAATGAAAAATGCGGCCCCAAGAATCACTAATCCTTGGCTGGCAGCTGCGATACCTTCAATTTTTCCATGTCCGAAATTATGGTCCTCATCAGGCGGCTCTTCTTTTTTTCTGACCGCCATATAATTGAATATGGAGACCCCTAAATCCAGGAGGGAGTCGATAGCCGAAGCGACAACGCTTATTGCCCCTGTATAAAGGCCCACCAAGAGTTTGAGCAAAATCAACAAAGCAGCCACAAAGGTTGAAATCAGCGTTGCTTTTCGTTCCAGACTTATGGATTTCATGTGATCACCAATGTAACATCTAAGGACAACAAATTTTTCTATTCAACTGACTTTCTCTGGCCATTTTGCATCGCCCTTCACGATTTTTATATTTCTTTCTCTATTTTCCCTCAATTTTGCTTCGGAGGCTCATTTTGGATACACAAGCACTTCTGCTTTCCGTCCTTGCAAGCGTCACCTTGACGGCTTTTATAGGTGCGGTCAACGCCAGAGGCCCCGCTCGCATGGTAATCTCCTATCTATTGGCGATTATTTGCTTTTGCATCTCTGTCTTTCACTTCACCCAATATTTTGTGGTGCCAGAAGAAGTTCAAGAAATGAATCCACAAGTGAAAAATGTTGTTCCCGCTCCTTCGCTAGCCTTACCGGCTCCAGATCTTGCAGAATCTGCGCAAGAAGATACACAGTCAGAGGCACAATCCCAGGCAGTGGCACAGTATTTGGGTGCAGCTAGAGGGGTTGCAAATGCGGGCGCTGCCCTTGCAACTACCTTAAGCGGACTGGCATTAGATGCAGTAGAAGATTTGAGTGATGAAGAGTATGAAAGGCTTCAGAACAATGCCGGTAATTCCTTAAATAGTGCCCGAAAAATTAAAAATGATTTTGCCTCATTGGGAAATCCGCCCCCCCAGTATAGCAGTGCCCACCAGACCCTAGATCAGGGGCTAAGTGGTCTCGTAAGTGCATGTTCGAATTTGGATCGCTTTTTTCATGCCGAAGACAAAAGTGAAGAAGCACAGCGCAAGACCGCTTTTCGGTCGGGTATTCAACAGGCTCTCGCACAACTGCGGCGGGTCACCAGCCAATTTTGAAATTGAATCAGAATTCTTGAGGAGTTACAATGTCCAGTGTTCCAGAAAAATTGAGTTATACAAAAGATCATGAATGGGCTGAAATTCAAGACAATATTGCCACTATCGGTATTACAGATCATGCCCAAAGTGAATTGGGTGACATCGTCTTTGTCGAATTACCCAAAGTTGGCGCAAGCTTAAATGCCTCCCAAAGTTTTGGCACCATCGAGGCTGTTAAAACAGTGGCAGAACTCTATTCACCTGTCAGCGGCAAGGTTGTAGAAGTGAATACATCACTGGCCGACGACGCTGGAATAATCAATAAAGATCCCTATGCCGCCGGTTGGATTGTTAAAATCGAAATGGCAAAATCAGATCAAAAATTGATGGATGCCTCCGAGTATAAGGCTCTAATTGGCGAGTGATAAACAGCCTTAGAGTAAGGTGCTGAATAAAAGCACAATTGGAACAACGAATTTCGGTCGTTCTTTTACCTATTGTTCTGACCAATCTTTAATTCTTATTCCGGGGATTCGAGAAAACTCTTTTTTGTTATTCGTAACTAAAGTTGTTTCGAGCGCAAGTGAATGCGCTCCAATGAGCATGTCCATTGTGCCGATTGGTTTCCCTAATTTTTCTAAGTGCGCTCTAAGTATTCCAAATTGCCGAGCAGCTAATTCTTCAAATGGAAGTATATCAATGGGGGCAAGGAATTTCAAAAGATTAGCTGCATTTTTTTCTGGATATGAACTTTTTTGAACTCCGAATTCTAGCTCAGAAAGCGTAATTGAGCTAATTCCAATACCGTGTTCTAAATTTTTCTTGAATTGTTTCAGTACTAGTTCTGGTTTTGATTTGATGATGTAAATACAGATATTCGTATCTAATAGAAAGCGAATCAAATTTTGGATCTCTTGCTTGGAATCTCGCTTGGGCGCTTGTCCATAAAATCGTCAGTAAATCCATTGAGACCTTCAAGAAAGGTATGCCAGAGTTTTTTCTTTGGAAAAAGCATTACCAGGTCACCCATTTTTTTAACATAGACTTCGTCCGAACCAAACCTGCAGTCCTTAGGAAGTCTTACCGCTTCACTTCGTCCATTCATAAAAATTTTGGCTGTATCCATACTATTCTCCAGATATATATCAAAGTATATACCAAATAGAATTTTTATTCACCAGGTTTTTTTAACTCCCTCCAAGGGAGGATAAATTATCGAGTTTGGCCAAAAATGTTTAAAATTCGACAATAGAATTCTCACAGGTGTCTTTCCACCCGGCATTAACCTCCTTAGGTATAATTTCGCAATTGCATCACAGATTGGATGCTGATCAGCCCTATTTCCTGTCACCTGATTCGGGTTATCCCCGATTTCGTGTAACTAAATCCTCTGAGTTGCCTCACTCTCCACAACCAAATCCTCCGCGTAGCTTTCCACCGGCGGGCAGCTGCAGACCAGATTTTTATCTCCGTAAGCGGCGTCGACTCGAGATACGCTTGGCCAGAACTTGCGACTGCGTACCCAAGGCAAGGGGAAAGCCGCCTTTTCACGGCTGTAACTTTCTTTCCATTCACTCTGTGTTAACATCTCCAAAGTATGCGGGGCATTTTTTAGCACATTGCCAGTTGTGGCAGATTTGCCCGATTCAATTTCCCGAATTTCTGCGCGAATGGATAACATGGCCTCACAAAAGCGGTCGAGCTCTTCTTTATTTTCGCTTTCGGTAGGCTCAATCATTAAAGTGCCAGCCACTGGAAAACTGACCGTAGGAGCGTGAAAGCCATAGTCCATCAGGCGTTTGGCGATATCTTCTACTTCTATTTTGGCGCTCTGTTTAAATGGCCGACAGTCTAAAATGAGTTCATGGGCAACTAAGCCAGACTTCGCAGTATACAGAATTTTGAATTCTTTTTCTAAGCGAGCTCGAATGTAATTCGCATTTAATATGGCTACTGCAGTGGCTTGTTTTAAACCTTCACTGCCCATCATGCGAATATAGGCCCAAGAAATTGGCAAAATGGAAGCACTACCCCAGGGGGCTGAGGAAACGGCATCAATCGCTTGAGACTGATGGCTTACTCCGATTTGAACCAGAGGATGTCCGGGCAGAAAAGGTGCAAGGTGGTTGGCCACACAGATGGGACCCATGCCGGGACCGCCGCCGCCGTGAGGAATGCAAAAGGTCTTGTGCAAATTTAAGTGACACACATCGGCGCCAATTTTGCCTGGGCTGGTCCAGGCCACTTGGGCATTCATATTGGCACCGTCCATATAGACCTGTCC
>JBBQAD010000332.1:0-4580 GCA_038315885.1 Fibrobacteria bacterium
CGCCCACGCCGGTGGGACGTGCGGGGTCGACCTTATTTGCCCAGTCGTAAATACTTCCTGTAGGAATTTTTCCGTAACTTTCGGGATAGTGGTAGGTTTTAGTCTCATCGACCACTCCAGGGTCGCCGTCATACAGAACAGGCCGGGACGAATCATACACGCGAATCCGATCGCCGAGACTTTTCATCTCCGCATTACTAATGTCCCACAAGAAACCTTCGTTCTCAGCGCTCCACAGAACCACAGACGGGTGATTGCGGTGGGCGCGAATCCAAGGCCCAATAATTTTATCTCGAACATTATTGAGAATACCGTTGCTGTGGTTGTAAGTATTCTGCAGCCCGAACATGGGGGACTCATCTTGCACAAGCAAACCCTTCTCGTCGCAGATGTCCAAGTTATAGTTGAATGCAGGCATGCCGTGGAAGCGATACATGTTCATGTTGAGAACCTTCATGAATGTATCCACAGTAGCTGCGAAGGTTGCTTTCCCGAAAAATGCCTCCTCGGTCCCTTTGTCATACCAATCGTAATGTATCACGGGCCAATGGAAATAGCTGCTCTCCCCGCGCAGGTTCATGCGGACACCGTTGAGGCGGTACTGGTTGCCTTCTATCCAAACTTCACGGAAGCCGAACCTCCGGGTTTCTTCGTCGATGGTGCCCCCAGACCGCTTGACGCGCGAGACCAGGTGATATAAAAACGGAGTACCCGGCTGCCACAGCTTGGCATCGGGCCAGGCTATCGACACCTTGACAGTCCGGCGTTCACCTTTGGCAAGAACAATGGTTCCAGCCGAGACCGTCTTTACCACCGCTCCGCCCGCAGCCGGCGAAATTTCACCCTCGACGGCGACTGTCTGGGGTGAACCTGAGTGGTTAACAAGCATGTACTCAACAGTCAGTGTGCCGTTACGGACCGATGTTTGAATAAAAGCATTCTCGATACAGACTTCGCCGAAGGCCCTCACGAATACATCACCACGAAGTCCCGTCCACCACTCGCCACCCATGGGCCAAAGGAATTTTCCGGACGCGTCTACCATGCCCGGGGCGCGAGGTTCTCGAGTGACCAATTTCAGAGTAAATGGTTTGCCCGGGGACACTCGGTCGGTGATATTGATATGGAAGGGAATGAATCCACCCCATAACGTGGTGTCAAGTACACCATCTACAAAGACCTGGCCGCCATAATTCCATTGCTCGAGATAAAGCTCGACCTGTTTTCCCGCCCAGTCAGTAGGCAGTGTTACCTTCCTTTCGTATATCGGTGTGTCCCGACTGAACCTCTGCGGAACGGTACCGCCAGTCCATTCACCGGAAAGGTCTAGTTGGGTACGCAGGGGAGGGGCGGCGGACCACAACATAGATACAGTTACAATCAGTACCAGGGCCACTGAGAATAAGAGCGAGGTACTAAACAAACGGGATACTAGAATCACGATAGCTCCCTGATCTTTAAAATTTCAAGCCATACGACAGCGGTGTGGTGAGACACATAAGGAGATTCGAGCATTATAATTTGTTAACTAACACCTAAAAAGCATCAAGTGTATAGTTTGCTTTTATATCAACAGTGCTAAAGCCCAATGCAGCTTGTAAGCGATACGGAGGAGGAACCCAAGCGCCGTTTTCCCATATATGTAATGTCGAAAGGGCCACAGAAATTTCAAAAGCTAAAGACTGTCCTGGTTTCAGCCACAATTTTTGAAACGCTTTTAATTCTTTTAGGGGTCGTTTGAGCGCAAAGGGGTGCTTTGAATCACCAGGTCCAGTGTAAAGTTGTAGGGTTTCAGCAGTATCATTTGTCTTAATGTTTTTTAGTTGACCACTTACTTTTAGTGCGTCTTTGCTTTGAACCCATTTGATGGAGTTATTTTCAATAACACACTGACCATAACTTAAACCGTGTCCAAAGGCGAACAGGGGTAACTTATTCTTTCGTTCAAAGTAACGGTAACCGACAAGATGCCCCTCCCGATAATAGGTATTTCCGCTTTGATACTCTCCTTCTGCATGAGCCGGGGAATCGCTCAATTGCATCGGAAAGGTTAAGGGAAGTTTACCACTAGGGCTTGATTTACCAAATAAAATTTGACTGATGGCTGTTCCGCCTTCCATACCAGCATACCATGTTAACAAAATAGTGCTGGCCTTTTTCTCCCATGGCATTAAAAAAGCAGACCCCCCGGAAAAACAAAATACTGTATTGGGATTCACATTCAGTAAGGCCTCGATGAGTTGATCTTGGCCATCTGGCAATTCTAATTCCGTTCTATCCTGGGATTCTGCGTCTTGAGAATGGTCCAAGCCTCCGAAGTACAATACTGCATCACAACTCTGCGCCAACTTAAGTGCCTTGTTAATCTCTTCTTCGCCGTTTGATTCGACCCAGGGAGGAATCCAAGTAAAGTGTAATTCAGGGTCAGGGTACAAGGGGCTAAACCGCACAGTAAACCGATAAGTTATTCCCTTTTTTAATTCAGCAACACATTCTTTTGTTAACATTTCATCTGAGCCGAATAGACCCATTTTTTGATCGCCGTCAATTAGAAATGCACTCCAGTCCGTCCCTTGAAGTAGAAAGCGATAATTTCCAGACTCTGGCGCTTGAAATTCAGTTTGCCATTCACACGAGTAACGGGTAGCTGTAAGGCCTTTAAGAATTTCTCTGTTAATAGAGTGATCTTCTGTCTTACTTATTTCAGGATAAGTCTCAGCTTGTGTCTTAACACACTCTCCGTTCCACATGGACTGATTAAAATATTTCGTAGTCCAGCCGTTGAGACCGGCTAATGAGTCAGCAATAGATAGATACTCAACTGGAATCGGAGCCCATTGATTTTCTTTGGAAGGATAGCCCTGAGTGTAATAGAACTCAACTTTATTGTTTACGTAAGTTTGTAAACCTTCCCAGGGTGTAATTTCATAGGGAGGCTTTACAGCTGAACTTCCACCGCCATAACTATGTCTTTTTTTAGCATTGGAACCTATCACTGCAATTTTTTTGATCTTTTCCAAATTAAGCGGAAGAACATTATTTGAATTTTTAAGTAGTACTATGGATTCTGCTGCTACGTTTTCTGCAACTTTTTTATGGTTTAGACTTAAACGAACTGCCGGCGCTAGGCCTTCCCTAAGCACTTTCAACATATTTTGAACAGTAAGGATTCGTAGAACCTTTTTATCTAAATACTCTTCTGAAACAGATCCACTTTCTAATAATTTTTCGAAGGGGCGGTAAAGATGAAGTTTCTGCCTCTCGCCTCCCATTTCTATATCAATTCCATGCAGAATCGCTTCTTTAGTATCATGTGTTCCAGCCCAATCAGATACCACAAAGCCCGAAAAATCCCATGCCTTACGCAATACGGTGTCTAATAAAAATTCATTGTGACAACACCACTGGCCTCTTACCTTATTGTAGGCACCCATTAGGGTTAATACATTCGCATCCACGCAAGCTTTAAATGCCGGCAAGTAAATTTCCTGCAAAACAGATTCTTCCAGGTCAACGTTGGAACCATTCCTATCCAGCTCTTGATTATTAAGCGCGAAGTGTTTTACGCAAGCTGCCGTTCCTCTTG
Source organism: Fibrobacteria bacterium (assembly GCA_038315885.1). Lineage (GTDB taxonomy): Bacteria > Fibrobacterota > Fibrobacteria > UBA11236 > JBBQAD01 > JBBQAD01. Next base: position 3,587 of record JBBQAD010000332.1, read on the forward strand.
ACTGAACTCCCTGAACATAAGATTTAGCCATTTGACTGGTTAAGTATGGGTCTTCGCCCAAATATTCAAAAGTTCTTCCGCAAAGAGGTGTGCGAGCAATGTTAACACCCGGGCCGAGTAACACATCTTTTCCTCTAGACCTTGCCTCTTCGCCTAGTACTTCACCATATTGAATACCAAGCTCTGGATTCCAAGTCGCTGCCAAGGCTATTCCGACAGGCAGGTAACATGATTTGTCATCGTCGGTGTTTTTCGGCAACCATGCACTATCTTCATATTCTCGCCGAATACCATGTGGCCCATCCGTAAAAACCAGGGATGGAATTCCAGCTCTGGAAACATCTCCAGTACGAAAATTACCACGGGCGCTAATAAGCTCTAATTTTTCAGCCCGAGTTAAAGTGCTTAATTGTATTGCTGCTTTTTGTTTTTCATTTTTCCACGTTAACGCTGTGATTGTCACACTACATCCTACTACTTAATCTGACGACCCATGGTATTTAGAGTCTTCGACGTTTTTCCATCAGGAGTGAATATAATTTGGCTTGAATTATTCTGCATTTTTAATTTCTTATTGCTTATAATGTTCGCGCCTATTGGAGAATCCCTTTTGGTTGTTACAAAAATTGTATTGCTTTTTCCGCAAAGAAAACCATACACCATCGCGCTGGGTGCTTGGGTGCCTAGGACGGTGTTTTCCCCAGTCTGCCAAGAATGAAACTGTCGCTCAAACCATCGTTCATGGGCGGGCCAGTAGCTTTGGGCTGGATAAATACGGTCAGCTTGCATCCAAAAGCCAATGTCCCACCAATTACCGCTAAATTCTTGGGTTTGAGTGGGGCCATAGGGGACAAAGCCAGGTCGCGTTCCATTTATTCCAGGTGTTTTCATATGTAGATAGGCTCCATCTAAATCGCAATGTCCTTGCATGGTACGATCACCAAAGTGACCAACCCAACTCATATTTAAGGGGTTTGTTCCTAAGCAGTAATCG
>JBBQAD010000174.1:0-7364 GCA_038315885.1 Fibrobacteria bacterium
TGCGATAGGGCAACCCGCTGGCATACAGTTCTGTGCATACCCGAATGTCACCCAACATAAATTTTTTCCAGCGTCTGAAAAAAATAGGGCGACTCTTATCGGTTAATGCCTGAGCTACTGCTGGATTGGGTGAAGATTTTCCTTCAAAGTGAAACAATGTACTTTTGGGTTGGTAAATTATTTTTTTTCCAGATTGTCGAACTTTAAAACAATAATCAGTATCTTCATAATACATGGGATATTCAGTTTCCAATCCACCAAGATTCAGGAATTCTTTAGTTCTCAGCATCATGCAGGCCGCTGTAACGGCGGGATATTCACGGAGTTCATTGGCACCCAAAAGGTTGGCATTTTCTGAACGAAAGATATGCACGGGATAGGCTTCTTCATTAAAAACCATTCCCGCATGTTGAATGGTTCCATCAGCAAATAACAGCTTGGAACCTACAATTCCAACTTCTGGATCTTTCATTATTTCGAGTAAGGGATTAAGCCAATTAGGTAAGGCTTGGGTGTCATTATTGAGTAACAATAAATATTCAAAATTTGCGGCTTGGGCTCCAAGATTACAGGCTCGGGCAAATCCTTGATTCGATTCCAACGAAATGGTTTTTAACCAAGATCTTTGTTGGGACGCTGCATCGAGAAATTTCGATGTATCATCAGTAGAGGCATTATTAACTACTATAACTTCGAAGCCAATATTTTGGGAGATGGTCTTTTCTAGTGATTCAATACATTGTTGCGTAAAAGCAACTTTATTGAATACAGGAATAACAATAGAAACTTGCCAAACTGAATTTGGTAGAGACCTTTGACTCTGCAAGGCTTGTGATATGATCATCGATCCTCCAATTGCTTATGGGTCAGGTTTCTTGAACAGCCCTGAATTCAGAGAATACCATGGTCGCATCGAACTGGGCAAGCTGAAACCAATTGCACGTCTTTTTATAGGTGTAGTAAGCTATTCTAGCCCGGAACAGAATCTGTTCCGGGCAGTGTATCGGTCAGGAGGATGTGATGAGTCAAGTAACGCAAGAATCCGACGTATACCGGAAAGTCAAATCCCTGTTATACCAAGGCAAATTCACCTCGGCAGAGGCAGCCTGCATTCGCCATTGGGCACACACAGCCTGGAACAATCCCGAAGCACAGCTTTGTTACGCTATGCTTAACGCATTCAAAGGCCACCTCGAGGCGTTTCAGATCCATTTCGGCAGAGCTCAAACCCTGGGCGTTGCGCAACACCCCGTGCTCCAGGCAGATTGGAAGGCTTTGTCCTCTTTTTCCGAGCGCAGTCCTGGTTATTTCTGTGCCCCGGCAATGACCGAATTTGAGGGATCGGTTTTTTCGGTTGCTGTTGACACTTATTCCCGTCCTCTTAAGATACTGGATTGGGGCAACGGAAAATCAGCACCATATTTTTTTCCAACTATGCCTGCAGGAAGCACTTGGGATACTATCACTGAATCCATGGAGCTCGCGGAGGCTTCTGAAAAACTTTTAAAAAAGGCTGGACTAGAGGAAAAAATCCAGATTCATCCCATTGAAGATGATGCTAATCGAGATGGTTGGTGGTCTAAAGAGAACCCAAAGGACTACCAAAATTATATCGGCTATCCGGCTTCACTCTCGGTCCACTTTGACGTCATTCTTATTGATGGCAAGGTCAAACGCCAATGTCTTGAAGAAGGCTGGAAACTCTTGAGCCAAGAGGGCATGCTAGTTCTACGTAATGCGGAGACTATTGATGGTGAGCGCTTTCGTCCGCAAGGTTCAGCCATACTGGATTTTCAGAACAAAGCCGAACCCTCCAGTCCTCACCTAAAGATCTATTTCAATGAACTGGCCATTCTAAATGAATTTCTTATTCGCCTTAAAAAAAACTTGCTTCCCTATATGGCCTTTGAAATGGAAACCGAGGCTCTCGCGCCGAACTCCGTAAAGAACAGAGAAACAGCTAAGTCTCAACAGGTCTCTGTAGTGCAAACTCAATCTCAAGCCCTACAAATGACGCTATTGGAAAAGGAAATTCCTGCCCTGGGAGAAAATTCCGGAGTGAATTCGGAGGCGACTAGCGTCACTGACCGAGTGTTCAAGTTGCTTACTCGCAGCTCACCTGTGGCATTGCATATCGGATGTGGAACTGTTTATCTGCCGGGCTGGATTAACATAGATAACAACTCAGATCAAAATATTACCCGACTGGATCTGCTTTGGGACTTCGCTCAACCCCTGCCGTTTCCTGACGCGAGCGTTGATTTTGTTTTTCATGAACACTTTCTAGAGCACCTAAGCGTGCAGGAGGCACAAAAGTTTCTTCTCGATATGCGACGCGTCTTAAAACCCAGGGGAGTGATGAGGGTAGCTATGCCTGATCTGGCCGACGTGATCAATAATTATCTCGATCCCAAATGGAGATCGCTCGCCTTTCTGCAAAAGTATGGAATGCAAACTATTAAAACCCGGGCTGAGCTGATAAACATCAGTTTCAGATCATGGGGGCATCAGCATCTTTACGATGCCGAAGAATTGGAACGCAGAATTCGAGAAGCGGGATTTAACCGAGTCAAGCCATGCAGACTTCGGGAAAGTGAACATATCGTTTTGCGAGGATTGGAAACGCGAGAAGAATCAACCCTTATTGCCGAAGCAGGCTTAAGCTGATTGTCACTCACTTACCTTTACCACACACGAGATAAATGCTTGAACAAAGCTCTGGATGTTGCTGTCCAAATTCGAAACAAGCTTGGAGATACTCTTTTGAGATAATATCAGTGGCCAATAGTCGGTCCCACTGAAAGTTGGCCAGAGCCTTGAAAAAAATCCCACCACGATGCAGGATGCGTAATCCTGCTGAACGTGCATCTCGCTCCAGAGTATCGAAGCGATAGGTGATTTGATGTCCGTGGGCTTTTTCACCCTCGGTCACGGCAGTGTTATGGTCGATGATACCCATTTTAACGGCGATTTGTCGCGATGGAGCGTCTGCATTCGGGCAGGCAATGAAAACCCGACCATTGTCATCCAACCACTCTCGGTTAATTCGACGAAGCACTAGGGTGGGGTCGCTTAAGTGCTCCATGACATGAGTAAGAAAAATATTTTGATACCGGTGGGGAAGTTCAATATCTTCGAAGGTCCCCTGTTTGAATTGGACTTTCTCCCCTAGGGTGGATTTCGCCACTGCCAAAGCCTCTCCGGAGGCCTCCACACAGGTAGTGGATTCAAAGAGGGTAGAGATGCGCTGTGTGAATCGTCCTTCAAAACAGCCTAATTCCAATGCACTACCCGGTTGAAAAAAAGGATGAAATGATTCAATCATAAAGGGATGCATAACGTCATAGTCAAACTGATAGGCGTATTTACGTTCCTCGGAATCCCTTTTTTCAACGTTGTAATCACGTTGGCCTTGCGTCATTTATGCTCTCCTTTTGCTTAACGATACCATACCATTTCAACCTCATCTTTAGGAAGGTTAACCTCCGTAAATCCCAATGAGCGATAAAGAGAGAGAGCACTGCCATTTTGGGTCGATACCCGCAGCCGTAGTGTCACAATACCATGCCGCTGCACTTCCGTTATGCAATTCACGAGCAATTGCCGCGCGATCCCCCTCCTCTGGAATTTAGGTAGAACGCTCACATTTGAAATAAACCCATCGCCTTCGGATTTTTCAGTTCCGCAATTCATGTACACATTTACCATGCCTACCAATAACGACCCATCCCAGGCCTCAAATGATTCTGCCTTTTCTTTCAATTTTTGGGCATAACTCGCGATGTCGGTTCTTTCATGCAAAGGCGGTTTAAAAGAAGGGGAAGAGGCCTCCAGGTGAAATAGTAAGACTGAGTAGGTCGCATTGTTATGGAGATACATTAATGCCATCTACAAGCTCCCCTATACACAATTCACATCACTCTTCAAGGATGGCTGCACCAAACCCAGTTCGTCCAAATTGGTTTCCATTGTAGAATAGATACAGTCTGTCTCCAAGAATCGCGGCATGGGGATAACACTGCATCTCTGCATCCCAGGAGTAACCGCTTCGGAAGTCTTCCAAAAAACTATCATCCCGGTTCCAGTCGATTAAATCGTTAGATTCCGCATGCCCAAGTCGGTATCCTTTTTTGGAGTCATCTCTGAATCCAACGGCATCACGAAAGCAGAAGAACATATGGTATTTTAATCCCCATTTGACCACGGTCGGCAAGGCTTGGCATTCATCGTCCAAAAGATCAGGAATCAAAATTTTCCCTTCCCTGTTCCAGTTCACCCCATCAGTAGAAATTGCATGAGCAATTTTATAAATCCGTTCGGGTTGTAACGAATTTTCAAAGTGTTTCCATTGTGTACCATAGATGTACCACATGTGATATTGATTACCGGCCCGAATGACAAAGGGGTCACCTACCAGGAATGGCTCATGAAGCGAGGCCGAAAGAATGGGGCCGTTTCCTAATCGTTCGAAAGTTTCTCCCTCGTTGTAACTGATAGAAATTCCGATACCCGTTTCCACTGAAACCGAGCTCCGTCGACTCCAGCCGCTGATGTAGCCATATAAATATGGTCCTGATTTGAAAATATGGAATGGAAAAACGCCGTGTTCATCGTAACACCCTAATTGTCCTGGGGCCAAAATTTCATGGGTGCTTACATGTGGCCTGACATTGAAATCTGGCTGACGAGGGTCAGTCAGATAGTCCACATAGGCAACCTGACTTATAAATTTCCCATTATTTGAATCAAGCCTTCGAGTCGAAAAATAAAAGCGAATTCCGTCTTTGCGAATTAAGGTTTGAGGGGATTGTGCATAGCCAACAGACTCGGGAGGCAGTCTGTGCAGATTGCAATCGAAAATTTGACCTAGATTCTTCCAACGCGTGCGTTTCACCAAGCTACAGCTTTCCTTTCAACTTGGCCAGGCCGAAGCCCTGCTTCCCAACCAAATTGCCCAGGTAAAAAAGAAATGTATCTCCGTCGATTTCTGCAATATGAGGATAGGCGACCATTTCCGAATCCCAACCGTTCTTTGATGGGCTTAAGCCGGCCTGGGCATCGTCCCGATTCCATGTCTCTAGATCCGTGGACCAGGCGTAACCAATCCGGTATGTGTTGGATTTGTTTCGCCGGTAGTCAATCGGTGCCCTGTAACAGAAAAACATATGGTACTTACCAGAGGAATAGGTTACATCGGGGCTGGCCTGTGCCTCATCGGGTCCCAAAGAATCGGGTATTAAATCCTGGTTGAATATTTTCCACTGAATACCATCCCTAGAAAGAGCCATGCGTATTTTGTAAACAGGTTCAGCCCTACCTGCATGGATTAACCAACGCCTTCCGGCGATATAAAAAAGAATGTATTGATCATTGAATTTGCGGATTTTAGGACCGCTCAAGATGAAGGGTTCCGAAGCAGATCTGCCGAGCACCGGACCAGGTCCGACGCGTTGGAATATTCTTCCATCCTTGCTTTCGGCCAAGCCGATAGCGACATCGAAAGGAACTGATTCACAACGCGTCCAGCCCCCATAGTATGCCCGATAACCCTCTTCATAGGGGATAACAGAAGAAGGGTAGGTACCGAATTCGTCAAAGGTCCCTTTGTCACCCAAGTTTAATATTGGAGTATTGGCTACTGCTACAATGCGTGTTGGATCTTTTCTATCTAGCTCAACCCACGAGGAATAGCTGACAAATCGTCCCTGACTATCGGGCAAGGGTCTGCAGCTGAAATACACCCGAATCGTCTTCTCCAAAACTAGGGAAGAAGGCCCTTGTGCGTAAGAATTCATCCAGGGCCTGCCAGGGTAATTCTCAGGTTCAAAAACCAGACCTAGTTTATTCCAAGAGTATGACATAGCAGCTATTCGAGGGTGAATTCAAAAAGCAAATCCCGAGTCCGAGAAGCTCCATTGAACATTAGAACATCCAGAATGGATAGATTGGGTACAAATGGGTTTGCAAATTGCTGATAGACAATATTGTTGGTTCTTAGAAACTTGATTTGGATTCCTTGGATCTCAAAGGCATGTCTATCGTAGAGTTCTAGTCCGCCGATGGGATTAATATAGTGATTGGTCTCCAATGCTCTACAAATAGCGATCACCTTGCTTTGCGCCGCCAGCGATTCGTGTTCGACGGGCAGATTTGATGAAACAACTCTGGGAGTTGAAATGCTTAGAGCCGAGCAAACATGTTCTATTGACTGATGCAAAAATTTGAAAAGATTGGTCTCGGCTGATAAAAGAATGTTTTCACAGAGGGCAAAGGTTTCGTCGAAGTAGGGAGCCTTTTTATAGGCTTGGTGAAAAACCTTCAGCAACTTGCGAGCATCATAGACGTCGGCGATTTCCCTCTCCACAATATTGAGTCTATCGGATCCTGATTTCAGGGGCAGCGTGAACAACGCATCTGTAGAATTTTGAAGGAATCGATTTCGATTGATCCATCCCTTTTTCGTATATTTAATGTTGTCATATATCACATACTGATCCACATAGTTCATCAATTGCCAATACCCGATGTAGGGAAGGAAATAGGGCTGCATAATACCTAATGTGATCACTAGGCCGCTTTGCTTATGGCGTGGAAATGTTGAATTTCTTCACAGACCCTGTCCACTTGATCCAGAGCTAGATCTGGATATATCGGGAGGCACAGGATGCTTTCTGCCACCGCATTTGCTATCGGTAGATTGCTTGGTGCCGCTGAGGGTAGGCCGCTGTAGGTGTTGAAAGAGGTGATGAGAGGATAGAAGTACATTCGAGCATGTATTCCTACTTTTTTCAAATCGTGATACAAATCATTTCGGCTGCGACCATACTTTTCGCTATCAACCAGAATTGGGCAATAGGCGAAATTAGCTTTGGTTCCAGTTGGCCAATCATGCACATGGATTCCCGGAACTTCTGCTAAAAGATTTTTGTAACGTCTGAAAATTTGTTCGCGAGCAGTGATATGATTGTCTACTGACTTTAGTTGAAGTAGACCATACGCCGATTGGAGTTCATTCATTTTGGCATTGATTCCAGGGGCAATCACTTTTGTTTCACCACAATACCCGAAATTTTTTAAAAAGTCGATACGCCTTTTAATTCTTTCATCAGGACAAATGATTGCTCCACCTTCGATGGTGTTGAAGACTTTTGTCGCATGAAAACTCATTACTGAAAGGTCTCCAAACGACATCAAACTTTGATCCCGATGGCGTACGCCAAAGGCGTGAGCTGCATCATAAATGATTTTCACACCGTAAACCTCTCCAATTTCGCGGAAGGCTTCAACATCACAGGGATGTCCATAGACGTGCACCGGCATAATAGCCGTAGTTTGGGGTGTAATTGCCGCTTCAACCATACGTG
>JBBQAD010000179.1:0-7227 GCA_038315885.1 Fibrobacteria bacterium
CCAGCGAAAATCATTGACGATTCATCCTAGCGTTTATGCCAATGCGAGAATTTCGAAATTGCAAAGACAGTGTCTGGCTTTATTGGATGAGAAGATTAGCTATGCGGAATTTCTTAAGCAACAAAAGAGCATTTCTATGACTATGCGATCCCCTTCGCTAGAGGAGGTGCTAGCTCCCTTTATTTATCTGCATAATCATCGAGGCACCGCCAGTGCAAGTGAATACTTTCAGGGGCCTATGAACAGTTTTGCTAGGGGTACTGTCGAAAACGTTTTTCTGAAGCACCTCCTCCAAATCTACCGCCAGCGTTTTGCACCTAAGGCGGGTTGAAAATAAGCCGACCTTGTACACAAAAATCGCAAAGAATTGAAAGCAAACGACTATTTTCATGTTCCACAGAATTTAAGGAATGCAATCCCTGGTATCCATGTAGATCTGCTCCCCAACAGCTTGTATATTTTGTCCCCGCCTAAGTGCAGGTTTCGGCGGAAAACGTTTAGAAAAAGACCTAAGCCTCAACTGATTCGTAGACGAAAGTAGAAGTCGGATTGAATCTCCCCTTTAAATCGAATTACAAACTTTTAACCGGCAAACGGTTAGAAAATCCAAGTAGGGACTCAAGATCCAACCTAGGTCTTGCAGTATTTCTTTCCGCCATGATGGATACCAGTTATTCGGTCGCTTTGCGTGAATTGATGGAAAGTCTCAAAAACATTCAATTGCGAAATTCGAGTAGCCTTTCAGAGGCCAGTAGAACACTCGAATTTTCACGTAGACAGTTTTCCGAACTTGAAAAAGAACAGGAACCGCGTTTTTTGGAATTCAAGAGCAAATGGCGCGAACGATTGTCACGCCCTGTTCTTGAACCCTTTTTAGAAAGAAATCGCTGGTATTTTGAGACCGGTGGTGGCTTTGCTATGGTGGGAAAGGGGGCAAGAAGAGAATCGAAACTGCTTTATCTGCAATCGTTACATGACATGGTTGTTGATGCGGAGAAAATGATGTCTGCCACCAGCGGAAAAATTCATAGACTTCAAGAGCAAATTGTTACACGTTGGCACGATGAGTCAATCAGAAACGAATCTTCCAAGTTATTACCAGCGCTTGAAGCTTCGATTAGGACCCTGGAATTTGATGTATTCAAAAAAATTCGCCTTAAAACAGCTGAGCTGGCGCAGGAATTATTTATTACAAAAGTCACAAAATGGGAAAAGCGCATTTATCCCAGTAAAGACGCTCTGTATAGAGCTGCTGCGTGGCCATGGTACCTTCCTGGAGTCAACGAAAGCGGCTTTGAGGGCTTTCTCAATTTTTCAGCGGATTACGCCGAAGCTTTCTGTTATCAAATCACCGAATACTTTGAGACCAAATGGGAAATATTCCTGCGGGGAGCAAAGCTCACACCGGACCTGGAAGCGCTTGGCTCCGCTCGAGTGAGTATCTAAAGTTCAAGACAAAATATATCATGCTGCGAGATTGCGGGTTTAGGAGGAAAAATGAATAAGAGTAACAGTACTGGCTATGGGACGCTTTTGGTTTCGGGCATAATCGCACTGGCTTTTTTTGTTGGAGTGCTCAGTGCCGGTTCAGCTATTCGCCATCAATCGGCCGGACTTTCAGTCGCCTTGGCAATTGGTGCACTGTATCTAGCGGGCCAATTTTTTGTGTTACACTACTTAAGCTCGCTCTTTAAGGAAAGAAAAATTCTTGAGCTTTGGTCTCGCACTTTGGATTTGGGAAAAAAACTGGAGTATCCCCATTCTATTTCAGAACGACTCATTCAAAGAGTGCGTGACAGGTCGAAGAACAAACAAAGTCTCGACTCGACCTCATTGATTTCAAATCTGCTGCATGTGGATCAGGGCAAGCTGAACTATCCCGATAATTTCAAACATCTAGTCTTGTTACTCGGCTTGTTTGGAACAATTTTGGGTGTAACATTTGCCCTGGCCCAAGGCGGTATGGCCCTGCGTTCTAATGTGGATGCTTTTGGCGAAATGGTTCCCCGTGTTCAGCTGATGTTTTCTACCACCATGGCTGGCATCGCCGCCTATATGGGCTTATTGTTGACCCTGATGATCGCGCGGCAAAGGCAGCGACATTTTTTCACCGAACTAGAAATTTTTCTACAAGACAAAGTTCTGCCCTTTTATGCCTGGAGAGATGACAAACATTGGGATGAACTACTCAGTAACACGGAAGGATTAAAGAGTTTGCCAAAGCAGATTTCTGAAGGCTTTCAAAGCCATCAAACCTTGCTAGCCGCTTGGAGTGAAGATATCCGCAAGTCACTTCATTCTGCCAGTGAAGCATTGGAAAAGAGCGGTTCAAATATCAGCAAAAAAGTTGAAGAAGCCTTCGTGAGTGGCTTAAGCCGGCTTGAGAATGAAGTCAGTCGGGCCGCCGAAACGGTTTTAGATAAAGCAGGTCAGCGTTTGGAGGCGAGAATTGAATCGGGTTTTAAGGCCCCTGCTGAGGCCTGGGCAGAGAATGTGAACAAGGCCGGTCAATTAGTCGAAGCAGCAAAAAGTCAGGGCATAGATACACTAGAATCTTTACAAGCAGCGGGTCGGACATGGAGTCAGGAATTTGTCAGTGCCTCACAATCCATGCTGAATTCCATCCACGAATTGCAAACTGCCCAAGCTGCGCAAATGGAAGAATCGGCACTTATTTCGCAGCAAACACGCAGTGAATCCGAACAGAGCTGGAAAAACATGCGCGAAGAGTTTTCAAGTGCCTTGCAAATTCAAGCAGAGTCACAGGTTAACTCGCAAGAAGAGCAGTCTAAACATTTACTGCAAGAATTTGTGAATCAATGGAAGCAAAGTGCTGAAGGAATGATACACGATCTTTCCCTAAAGTCGCAGGAGTTGAGTCAAGTAGCAGGAAAACTGATGGGCGACCTGGGCGATGCTTGGGTTGAACGCAGTGCGGAATGGATGACAGGGCTAGCACAGCAACACAGTCAATGGGCCGAGAGTGCTGCGAAGACCTTGATAGAACAATCGAGCAGCGCAAATGAGTTACAGCAAAATTTGGCTTCCGTAAGTACTGCCTTGACCCATTCGGGTGAACAGTTTGAATCGGCCAGTCATCTGTTACAATCGAATCAAGCCGAATTGCAAGCCAATATAAGCATGCTGAACTCTGGCTTGCAAAGTCTACTTGAAAAAGTGGAACAGAAGGATGAAGCTGGCGAGGCAGAAAATCGTTTTCTGCAACAGTTGCAAGAAACTTTGACAATGTTTCAAGAGCGTGCAGGTGATGTGCTGGTTGAAAATGCGTTGAAGACCCAGGAGATTTTGTTGGAGGTCTTGTCTCGCAGCAGCGGAGAAAAAAGCCCCGTTGAAGGAGCCTTTTGATGGATTTTAGGGCAGAAGAGCGCGATGGGCAGGATATTTGGCCGGCTTTTACCGACCTTTTTACGGGAGTTTTAGGCCTCTTTATCCTGGTTGCCTTTGCCTCCTTGGCTGCGAAAAACCGTATGGCAGTCGAAGTGGAAAAAACCAGAGAACAGCGCGACAGCTTATTAGCGAGAAGTTTACACGGCATGATCCGTGATGGTTCTATTACACTGGCAGATGGCCGTATTGATATTGAAGAAACATTGCTATTCTCAAAGGGCAGCGCTGCCCTTACCGACAGTGGATTACAGTTGTTGCGTGAAATCGCTCCAGCACTCCAGACCTATATGGAGGGAGGAGATGATTTACTGATGGTTTCAGGATTTACCGATGATTTAAAAATATCCAACAATAGCTTTGCCTCAAATTGGGAACTCTCAGCTATGCGCTCGACCCATGTAGTCAGAGCCTTGGTAGGCTATGAATTTCCAGGAGAGAAGATATTTTCGGCAGGTTTTGGTGAGTTTCACCCCCGTGCCAGCAATGATACTGAGAAAAACCGACGTCTCAATCGACGTGTTGAAATTGTACGCGTTCCTGGAATTACCCGAAAAACCACGGCACTCTCTAGTACGAGCAAAAATAATGGCTGAACTAGATAAACAATCAGTCCAGAGCTTGAGTTTTGAACAGAAAATCAAGGCACTCCCTGGAAAAGCACAATGGCGACGCGATTATTTATTGCGATTGTTAACAATGGCGAATGAATACATAAAATGTGATCGGCAAGCCGCCGCAAAGACATTGCTGAATCAAATTGAAAAGCAGCTTTATCAGGCCGAAGTGAAGAAACAATCTGCGCAGCATTTAACGCAGCCCCCTCTCCCTGATTTCTGGGAACAGTCTACTATCTACATAGATGCTCAGAAGTTCTCCAAGAGTCTGTTGGAACGAGCCCGCGTGATGCTGCCAGAAAATGAATATCAGCGCATGCATGTAGAGTTTGATTCACTGTTACAAAAGAAGGATTGGCAGAGCCTTAGAAAATTGCGGGAAAAAGTGATTTCTCGGTTACAGAGTTCTCTGCGTGCTAAAAATTTGCGGCTGGATTTTGGGCAGCATCGACAGCAACTCACCAAGGAGTTACAAGTAATTGGTCATTACAATGACTTTAACAATGTTACCCAACTAGCTGCTTTAATTGCTGAAAACGATCCACTATGGGTTGAAGATTTTTTTTCCCATTATCGTGGGCTACAGTTGCTAAAGAATGCCTTTGAAAACCAGGAACCTCAACCTAAAAAATCTTCTAGAGTGTAACTCCACTCATAAACATTTTCTTCTTAAAGCCGAATCAGGCTTTAACCGCGCTTACGCTATGACCAGTACCTAGAAATAGACCAGCCATATCCTTGAAGGGTTCACCTATTTCAACCCCGTTTTCGCCAATTTGATATTCTCGAATCGATTTATCATGGTCGCTGCCCCGCATCTTTAGAATCATCAGGCAACGTTTAATCTCAGATTTTACCTCAACATAACGCAGCAATAAATAGGTGTCTACAATAAAAGGAATCTTATTAGCTGTAATACTCCAGCCACCCAAGACATTGGGATTCTCCTTGAGTAGAACTGTGGTGGCGCTTTCGCGTTTCAATCCGTTAACTAAAGCGGTTTCTATCTGGCGTAGCTGACCAATGTCAAGGCTCAATTTTTCAAAATGAGTAACACTGTCGATCAACACTCTTTTAATTTTTTTGTCTTCAACTAATTGGGTAATCCGACCATCAGATTCTTCCAATTGTTCTAAAAATTCTTCCGGTGTCGTAAAGATGATGGTGAGGGTACCGGCTTCTTCAGCGGACTTTAAATCCCAACCCAATTCGAGCGCACAGTCATAATATTGCTGGGGAAACTCTTCAAAGGTGGCAATTAACCCATTTTCACCTCGGGTGATGCCTTCCATAATAAACTGAACACCCAAGGTTGTTTTACCCGTACCCGCCGAACCTTCAATTAATGATGCTGAGCCCTTTAAAAAGCCTCCACCCAGCATGGTATCTAAACCTTTTGATCCCGTTGGGACTCTTTCTCCGCTTACACTCACTTGGAACTCCTTCTTACATCATGGCTGCAAAAGCCAATTCAATTTCGAACCGTTCAGAGAGGCGTCCCTGCTTGAAATCAAGCTCCATTCGGGACAGTCGAGAAACAATTTTTTTCCACAGCGCCAAAGGCCTGGATTTCGCTTGCTCGGCATAACGCTGAGTTCTGAAATGAAAATAATAATTCAGTTGTAGTTCATCGGCGATCTCCTTGTCCGACTTACCCTTTTGTAAACAAGAACATATGCGCAACAAGGTTAGGCAATGGCTGTATAACCGCATGCACAACAAAAATGCTGGGTCACCCGAGTCTACCAGGCTTCTCAAAGAATGCAGCATCTTGGCTTTATCCCGCATACCCATGCTATTTTGGAACACAAAAATATCGGCATTTCTAGGGCTGACCATTTCTTCAATGTCTTTAGCCAAGATGGGGCTTTTTTCAGGCAGAAAAGTGTCGAGTTTACTGAGTTCCATATCCAAATCATTAAGATCTATGCCAATGAGATCTTTCAGGTAAGATGCATCACTGATAGACAATATACGGGAGTATTTAACTCGAGCACGGGTATTTAACCATTGGGGAATGTCCCATGCCTTGGGTGCTTTGCTCTCTAGCCATGTTCCATGTTTGCTGAAATATTTACGCAAGGCCTGGCGAGCATCCCACTTGGTAGCTTCGGCAAAAACCGCCACGCCATCGTTACTCTGCTTGAAACAGGATAGTAACACTTCTTGGGAACTTGCAGAGGTTTTGTCTATCCCCCTGATCAGTATAGCCTTTTTTGGGGCGAAGAGTGACATTGTATCATAGGATTGGGCAATGACATAAGGGTCGAGTTCTTCCCCAAAGTAAAGTTCCCTTGCATAGCTATCGCTTTCGGGCCCTAGCCATTTCTCAATTGCCTTTTCCAAGGCATCTGATTTTGCGAGCTCGTCATCGCCAATGAATCCAAAAAGTGGCACAATAGCTTCTTCAATAATTTCAAGCTAAGCTTAGTTGAACGCAAGTATTTCTAGCTGCAATTTCCCTTTGGGAATATGCACTTCTATCTTTTCACCCACCCTTTTTCCCAAGAGACCCTTGCCAATCGGTGAGGATGCCGAGATTTTTCCTTCGGTGATGTCGACTTCGTCCGAACCAACCAAAATGTAATCCACATCCTTTTTAGTGCTTAAATTACGAACTTTAACCCGAGCTCCGAAAATGATATGCCCACTTTCCGCAGCGGAGGCCGTAATGACTTCAGATCGAGCAAGTTTGTCTTCGATCTCCATGATTTTACCTTCAATCATACCCTGACGCTCTTTAGCAGCATGATATTCTGCATTTTCGGCTAAGTCACCTTGAGCTCTGGCCTCTGAAATTTCTTGAATAATGCGAGGTCGTTCTACCTTCTTCATATGCTCGAGCTCAACTTGCAGGTTTGCATAATTCTCTTTGGTCATCGGAATGTTTTGGCCAGCCATCTTAACTCCTCGATTCTATCGATACACTCAGTCTTGCACTTCAACCAACAAACTTCTTTATGAAAAAACAAAAGCCCATCCGTCTGAAAAGGAAATCAGGCACAGATAGGGTAATTGTTTAGGCTGAAAGTTCCTCCATAATATACAATTGCTGCTAAAAAAGCAGCTAAAATTGCTGCTTTTCCCGTAAATTATTCTTTACCAGCCTATGACAGAAGCTACGAATTCCTGTTCTGGGAGTCAATCTGGCAGGCAATAAGGTGTTTTTTAAGTGATTGGCTGCTATTACGCAGCTATTCTGCCC
>JBBQAD010000155.1:0-8009 GCA_038315885.1 Fibrobacteria bacterium
TCTTCTAAAAAATTGTTCGATAAAACCGGCAAAAAACCACATTTTAGTGAATCTTTGAATCATTACGAAACCTAGAGGCATTTAAACTACTGCATTGGGTCCATATTCTGGGAATACCTTCACAACTTAACTTCAAGTACAGGATTGTCTCAGTACTACTTCATTTGAGATTTTCCTTCAAAATGATGATGACAGGGGCTAGCAAGACTATGCAAACGATTACGCTTAATAAACTCATTTTCCCATTTTTAATTCTCCTTCTGCTGGGTCATATGCCCGCCTGGTGTATATTCCTTCCTAAATCCGACAGTATCGATGGAAGCGTCTATTACCTCTCCCTTAACGGTGTCACTCGTAGCTATGACAAATTTGCCAAGTTTCGCATTCGAATACCTGATAACATCAAGGTGATTAAGGGTGCTACATTGTATATGGGCCATAACAGTCTCGATGCCGTGTATGACGAAGACAAATGGCAATCTGCCAAGGCCTTGGGTTTTGCCGTTATTGGTTCGTATATCTGCTGTGATTTTAAATATATCGAACCTGCAACCAATGCAAAAGAAGCGGTACTTGCTGCACTAGATACATTTTCCAGAGAAAGCGCGCACCCAGAGCTAAAGAATATTGCACTGTATCCAACCGGTTTTTCTGAAGGCTCGAAAGCCGCATTTTCTATCAACTGTTCTTTAGCGAATCAAATTATGGGCTTTTATGCCGCCAGCGCGACGGCAGGCTCTTCGTGTAACGATCAATCTCACAGTGCACCGGGAATGATCGTCTGGGGTGAAAAGGAGAAGACACAGGATCCCAACTGGCTGAATCATCGTAAAAGAGGAGCCCTATGGGGTATGGCCATTCAGTGGGGAGCGGGCCATAATTGGTACGAAAATTTTCGATTGCAATATGCTTTTTTGGCGAATAGTGCCAAACACAGAATTCCTTTAGATGCCGACCCATTAAAGGGTCCCATTAAATTGAATACATTATCCGAAGAAAAAGGTTGGTTAGGTGATCCCGCTTCCTGGAATTCAGATGAACCTAAAGTGGCCAGCTATGCTGATTACACAGGTGATAAACGTGCCGCTGCCTGGTTTCCCGATGAATACATGGCCAGAGTGTGGCAGGCTTTTGTAGCAAAAACACATCCGGTTCCCTTATTGGTAAATGGTAAAGGCGGCGTAGTCTTGGTCGAACCAGGCGATAAAATAGACCTGATATCCTTTCCGAGAGATGAAAGTTTTTCCAAAGTGGAATTTTACAATGGAGATAAACTATTGGGCAGCTCGGTTGCCTATCCCTTTGAATTAAAAGGTATAACACTGGAGCAGGGACTTTATTCCCTTATCGCAAAGGGAATAAAAAAAGCAGGGGGCAATGCTTATTCGTGGCCGGTTCCCGTTGTGATCAAAGCAAAATCAGATGTTGCAGCAATACGAACAGTGACACGCAGGGGAATTGAGACCAATGAGAGCCAGAGGAATAATTGGATTATGAATCCATTTATCCTTTTTGGCGATGAGAAGGTTGATGCGAGGGGGAAGCGGGGGGATTGAGTCGTCACTCAATTCTAAATGGAGTTTTAGTATATGATCTTCTTTTCGTATAGCTATAATCAGAAATCGCAAGATAGAAATTCCTATTCACTAACTTCCCAATTTCACCAAGTGAATCAGGAACTATAAAAAAGCGAACATCTTTTGGATAACCATATGACGCATACTTAGTATTCGATAGTTCAAAAGAGAAATCATAATCAACAGAGATAAGAGTTAACACCAACAAAGAAATAGAATCAGGGTTAAAAATAAATTCAATATCTACTGTATCTCCAACATGAAATACTTCTCCACCTTTGGGGTAAAGTAGCTCAATGGACTTTGATTCCTGAACAGCTGGTGTCGAACACGTGGATGAATCGCAGGCAAAAAAGCGACAGGAGAATTGAGGTCATCATAAATAAATATTTCATAAATTTTCTCGCTTGGTTTAATTCAAATCTAAATTTTGTAATGCAAATGGGCATATGTTACTCGGGTAAAAATATCAACACTGTGTCTTATCCGATCGGTTAATAGTCAGTTTTCGGTAAATTGACGGAGAGCTTTTTCGCTAATGATTACTTTTTCTTTCATTTTGATATCTCCAAAAATAAATTGTAATACTCTTCGTCAATAATCAATATTTTCTCATTTTCTCCAATTTATTGCCTCAACTACCCCTTCGCCTCCCGCGACCGAAATTCAGTTACCATGTTGCGGGAATTCATGTGTCTTGGAGGGTCGGGCAGACCGATTTTCCGTTTGATATCTTCAAAGACCAGTTCGACCGATTGGGCGGCATCCACCTCAACTAAAATACCCACTTGTTTAAACAATTCAATGATAGGTTCAGTCTTGGTATGATAATCAGCTAGCCTGTTAACAATTGCGGCTTCATTATCGTCTTCACGGGCCTTTAGTTTACCATGGCAAACGTCACACACGCCTTCGACCTTGGGACGATGGTGAATTAAATTGTAATCAAGCCCGCAACTGTTACACACGCGACGCGCCAATACCCTTTTGGTCACAATATCATCAGCCACCTGTAAATGGATGGCACCATTTATATTGTAAGTCTCAAGCAAGAATTCCGCTTGAGTGAAATTACGGGGGAAACCATCCAATACAAAGCCATAATTCCAGTCATGCCATTGTAAACGTTCCGAAACAACTTTTTCTACCAAGTCATCGCCGGCCATCTGTCCTGCCGCTATGACCCTCTGCAGCTTGGCTGCCAGTTTGGTGTGGTTAGAAATGTGCCAACGAAATTGGTCGCCTATACTGATGTGCACAAAATCATAACTATCACACATCAGTTTTGCTTGGGTACCTTTTCCGCATCCCTGCACGCCCATTATGATGTACTTATACATGAAAGTAGAGCCAGCCTTTTCTGCCCCAGTTTCGAGATTCCAAACAGCGGAAACCCGATTTTGCTGAGAACTGCAAGTTTAAACAAAATAACTACTCACTTCGGCGAATTCCTTGTTTTTCGCCCTTTTTGCATGAAAAGGGCCTAGCTAATGCTGATAAATGATTGAAAAATATTCCAAGCCTCAAAATTTGGATAACCTTCTATTTGATTAGCAGACTTTTAGCGTTTTTTTGCGGCTTTTATTGCCTAAAAAAGAGAAATTGATGTGCAATTTTGCAAAATTACCCTATTCTCAATACAGTCAGCAGAGGCTTCCCCCTCCTGGTGAATTCGAAAGGTCCCGGATGTTTGCTATAAATCAAATGGAGTTTAAGAAGTGTGGTATTCAGCATATCGCCTCTTTTTTCCATCTTGTAAAAGCAACCTTGTGCTTGGTGCTGGTAACTATAGGCATCACACAAGCTGACTTAGCCAGCGAAATAAGCGCCCTTACGGGAAATACCCATACGCGAGTTGTCTGGTTGCAAGGCGGCCTGAGAATCGATGGTGGCGGCGCTGTGATGGGTTATGACAGCAAAGAAAATAAAACCACGCAAATACTTCCTGCGGCTACCAAGCAAAATCGACCGATACTCTGTAGTGGTGGTTATCGAGTTGTGGTATCCATTAATTACAAAGTATATGTAGTCGATTGGGATGGGACTAACAAACGATATATAGCCGATGGTTTCAGTTCTGATGTTTGGCTGGATACCAAAACCGGCCTAGAATGGGTCATCGCACGCAGCGGAGGCAAAAGCACCGGGGGAGATGTGTATCGTTATCAACTGGATGATCCAACCAAAAAGATAAAACTTTGGGATAAGGGAAGTGTAGGTATTGATTACATGCCTTGGTGGCAGGTCTCTGCCGATGGTACCATGGGTGCTGAATTTATGCCCTGGCCAAATGGATACTTAATCGAAGATGGAGTAAACTCCCTCAATCCAAAAACGACGAAAATGACTGATGGATGCTGGTCTTCGGTTGCTTCTGATAACAGCAAATACTGGTTTAACTTGACCTGCTGTCCACACCACGAAATTCTTGTATACAATCAAAAAACCTCCATCGCAAAATTCGGGATTAACGCAGGGCCGCTTCCAGCCGGGACTCAAAATAACGAGTATTATCATCCAAAATTTGCCAGCAACGGAGGCCGGTTCTTAACTGTTAGCGGGGGCTACCATGGTAACAGTGACAGCAAAGATGCAGAAGTCTACCTGGGAAAATTTGCCTCCAATTACAAATCTTTTGAAGGCTGGGTTCGCATCACGAATAACAATCAGATGTCTGATTACACTCCCGATGCCTGGATAGGAGTCAGTGCCTCTGGCCCTCCGAAGCCCGAACCCGTAGAGCTCGTTCCTAGTTTAATTGAGTTTGATATGGAGAATGCCCTTTTTGCTATCAATACAAATCAAAGCATCAAGGCGACTGTTCTCGATCAGTTTTCTAAAGCCCTAAGCCCGCAACCCAAAGTAAGTTGGGCTATCATCGGCAGCGGTGCGAGTATTGATGCCGATGGTTTGTTTAAAGCAGGTAATACAGTCGGAAAATATACGGTAATGGCTTCTGTTGGCCCACTCAAATCACAACTAAGTGTGGAAGTGTTCGACCCAGCCAAGCTTTGGTTGCGAATCAATTCTGGGGCCAGTTCCTCGGCAGTCAATGGCTGGGAATCTGATGCTGCTTATTTAGTTGCCGGCTCGGAAAGCCAGCCCTATGATTTCAGATCAAAGCCAAGTATCAGCGGTGTTACTAATGCGGCTCCAGCCGATGTGTACCAAACAGTGCGGCATGGCGATCACAGTTACAGTTTCAAACAAATCACTAACGGAACTTACAAGGTAAGATTGCATTTTTATGATGTGGCTACTGATGGACGAAACATGGAATACCAAATTGAAGGAAAGTCGGTGCTCAGTAATTTCAGCATTATCAAGACAGCGGGCGCAGGAAAGGCCCTGGTCAGGGAATTCGATGTAATAGTCAGCGATGGAAACGGAATGCAGATTGTCGCCAAAAAGGGCAGTGGCGACGACGTGTTTCAGAGCGGAATTGAAATAATTGCTGCCAGCGCTACCGAACCCAATCCTACGGAATTGACCCAGATTGTTATAAAGGAGCCTGCTACGAGTTCGAATTTTAAAGTGGGTGATGGATTAACCATCAAATGGGATGCTCCGAAAGAAGTCAGTGGAGTTACACTTGAAATCTCTCTAGATGGAGGTCAAAATTGGAATTTCATTACCGAAGGCTCTATCACCCGCACGAGTGCCCAATGGGGGTCTTATGCTTGGACGCTTCCGGCTTCTATCAATTTGAAATCAACTATATCAAACACAGTCTATCTTAAAATTGCAGATTATTTTGATGCTGGCACCTACTATGCCCTCTCTGAAAAAAACAGCATTACTGGAACAAGTGCCATTCACTCGCTAAAGCAGGGGGCTGCCTTGGATTGGGAAGCAAGAGTACAGGGCCAAAATTTAGTGATACAGTTGGGTCCAGCCCATGATTCTCGGATTTGGGTTGTGGATAATTCCGGTAAAAATATTCTTGAAAAACAATCCCTAAGCGGCACGATTGCGATTTCGACAACAAGCTGGAGTACGGGTCAATATTGGATATTTGTTAGTAATGGAAAAGAAGTTTCACAAACTTCGATTATGCTACTTCATTAGTCGACTTGGTGTTATTGAAAATGGAATGAATAGTTTTCAGTAACACTTCTTTTTCCAAAGGCTTAGTTACATATCCATCCATGCCCATGGCCAGAAGTTTTTCTTTTTCTTCTAGCAGGGCATGGGCGGTAACGGCCACCACAGGAATCCGTTTGGTGACATCGATGGCCCTTATTTTCTGAAAGGCAAGGTCTCCGCTCATCACCGGCATTTGGATATCCATCAGTACAATGTCGTAACAGTTTCTCTTGAACTCTTCCAGGGCGATTTTTCCATTGATGACATGGGTCACTCGATGTCCTTCTGACTCAAGCATTCGTATGGTGATTTTGGCATTGATGGCATTGTCTTCAGCCAATAGGACTTTGAGGCACTTTTGTGGAGTAGGATACTTTGCCTCTTCAGTTTGCAAATTCGTAGTCGAGGGCAAAGTCAGAGTAGGAAGACATTCCAAGGGTAGGTTAGAGGGTATCAGGTCGCTAGAATGCACCGGATTCGTATCAGACAGCTCTATTTCAAAGGGGCACAGAAAATCAAAACGGCTTCCCTTGCCCACATCACTGCTTACGGAAAGCGATCCACCCAACAGTTGGGCTAAACGCTTGGAGATGGCCAGTCCCAAGCCAGTGCCTCCTTGGCTACGGGTCAGACTTCCGTCAGCTTGATCGAAGGGATTGAAAATATTAAACAATTTTTCAGGGGGAATCCCACAACCTGAATCCATAATTTGGAAAAGTAGTGTTACACCACGCTTTGATTTACTTTGGAGTGAAACGTTCAAACTGATTGCACCACCGCTGGGAGTGAACTTGATAGCATTGTCTAACAAATTGAATAGTACTTGTCTAACTCGCAGGGCATCGCCGAAAAGAAAGGTGGCCGATTCGAGCGGCTTGGTGACGTTTAAGGTCAAGCCCTTAAAACGAAAGGTATGTACAAAAAATTCCTTGAGGCCATCTATCAGTTCTTCAACTTGAAAAGATTCTGGTATAATTTCCAATTCATTTTTTTCGATTCGGGAAAAGTCAAGTATATCACTGATCAGACGCTTTAATAGTTCGGCAGAAGATTGTGCCGTCGTTAGCAGTTCAATTTGATCACTGTTTAAAGAACTTTTTTCCATTAGACCCAACATGCCGATTACGCCGTTAAGGGGAGTGCGAATCTCATGACTCATATTGGTCAAGAAGCGACTTTTGGCTTGCGAAGCTGCTTCGGCTTTTTCCCGAGACTCCTGCAAGCTTTTCACGGTCTGCATGCGTTGTAACTCGACTTCGGCTCTTGAGGCAACAATTTTGATAACCGATTCTACTTCGCTTGGGTTGTGAAAAGGTTTAACATCCATAAGAGCGAGTAGGCCAATAACATTGCCCAATTCGTCTTCCAAAGCAATCCCTAAAAAACTGTCAATCGCATACTTTTTGCAGAAGAAGCATTGGGAGAAACTACCCTGCAGACCTTGTGAAACATGAAACATCCCCAGTTCTAAAACGCGCATAAAAGGCGTTCCAGAAAGGGATATGGATTCACTTTCTACCACTAGACCATCAATACAAAGTGAAGTGGTTTTGGTACTTTCAGACTGGGGCGACCATTGACATATTAGCGAGACTTTGAAATCAAAGGTTTGCGCCAAGTGTGACACTAGAGATTCAAAATAGGCTGTCCCAGCCCGATTATACAGTGCGAGTGACATTTCTCGGATGGTTTTGGAAGATTGCTCTTTGATTTTGTCGTTTAAATTCAATAGCTCTTCTGACATGAGGGCCATCGATCTATCCGCCAAGCGTCTTTCGCGGTAGAGCTCTAAATAGGTCTGTTCCACTTCTTTTAGAAACAGTTCAGAATCGACGGTTCCTGCAGAATCGCGGCTTTTTTTCAACTGTCTGCGAAGCAGACTTTGAATTAAATATTCGTCGTTAATGCTCATTTAATAAGAACATCGTCATGGTATGGTTATGTAACTCCGATATTCCCGAATTCATATGCGGGCAGATTTCACCGTGCGAATAGAAGCCAATTTTGGCCATTTTTTTTCCGAGTGCATCAGATGCAGCTTCAACCTCAGCAACAATACGGTCGCCATGAATTAGCTTTCGCCCGACACAGCTAATCAATACCGCAAAATAATCTTCGGGATTGTGTATTTCTTCTAAAACTTTGGAACCCGCCTCCTCGGCTGCCTCAACCAGTCCATGCAGAGTCGTGCGCAATAATTGACTGCGGGAACCCTGAGGTACATCACCGGCGAATTTGATTGCTCCATTTTTTTCGTCGATGGCAATCACGGCTCGATTGTATTCATGCCCAGCCAGGACATTAGGCTTGACGCGCATGGTAAAGCGCAGATTCTCGGGATCGCTT
>JBBQAD010000185.1:0-7079 GCA_038315885.1 Fibrobacteria bacterium
ATTCAGAAAAGGGTCGCTACTATGATGCCACCTATAATCGAAATCATGGAATTAACTTGCAAGGCAAGCACAAGACTGCAACTCAAGCCATTGCGGGCGGGGCCACAGTGGGAGCCGAGGGTAGCGAAATTACAGCAGCTAGCACGACATCCCTCCAATTGAGCGGACCACTAACCTTGAGTGCTTGGATTTATGGCACAGAAGCTGGAAAAATTATTGAAAAACAGGGGTCGAGATCGCAACGGGCCTATTCGTTATATACCAAGGCCCTGAAGCACAACCTCGAAGCGCGTATTGCGTCAAGCCCAATACACTCCATCTATGCTTCAGCGAATATTAGTACCCAGCCAGCTACTTGGAACTTTGTGGCTTTTATTTACGATGGTGTCTCTCTGAATCTCTTTACAAATGGAGTTTGGGAAAAAAGGCAAAATTATTTGGGTACAATCGCAACAAATAATGAACCCTTATACTTGATGCAGAACTTGAGCACGATTGTGGATGAAATCCGGATATCTTCGGTACCTCGAAGTCAAGATTGGTTACTAATGGATTACGCCTCTCAAGGTCCCAATCAACGCATTATCAGTATATCACAATGAAGTATTGTATTGGAATCGTTTTGTTATTGAAAAAGGAAAGCGATTCCTAGTTAAGGTCGAAGCCGGTAGTCAGCATATCTTTCTCCTTGGCACTAGGGTGTTCTACCTATAATACTGGGTCGCTTAAAGGCTAATTGATAATAGTAAAGCCGCTTTTGGTCTGAGATCTTAATTTTTGTACGCTATTATAATTAATTGTTTAGTAATACATAATAAAAAATTGGGAGACATAAAGCATGTCACTCAAAGAATACCATAAAAAAATTTCTAGAAAACCGCTAAACCCTCAGGCCGAATTAGTAAAAAGAATTCAAAAAACCCTGATTCTGGACTAAGCTTTATGGATTATGGAACTTTCGAAGATACGATTCCTAAAGGGGAATATGGAGGTGGAACGGTCCAGCTTTGGGCTAGAGGAATATGGATTCCATTTGAGACTCCATTAATCGGATTTAAAAAAGGAAATCTAAAGTTTGAATTAGAAGGGAGACGCTTAAAAGGCGGGTGGGCCTTGGTTAGGATCAAGGGACTTGACGACGAAAATTCCAAAAACTGGTTGTTAATTAAGCATGCTGATAATTTTTCGATCAATACAAAAGAATTAGATATCACAGAAAAGGAACAAACAAGCATCAAGACAGGTCGAAGTTTATCTCAAATTAAAGATTCGAAATTAACTTTGAAATCAAATAAAAATAGAGAAACTCTTACAAAGAAATCCTTAGCCGAAGGCAATCAACAAAATATAGATACGATTAAGAAAATTTCAAAAATTCCTTTAGCTCAAAAGGTGATATTTCCAAAATCAATTCACCCTCAATTGGCTGTCTTAGTCAAAACCGTTCCCACAGGGAAAGGTTCAATTATTGAGCCGGAATGCCAATGATTGGACGAAAAAATTCAAATCGATTGCAGAATCTATTTCTAGACTCGATGTAAACAGTGCAATTTTGGATGGAGAAGTCATCGTCCTAGGTCAAGACGGCCGAAGTGATTTTCAGGCCTTACAACATGTTTTGGCCAAAGATGTAGAACGCAGTCTTCACTATTATGTTTTTGATATATTATATCTAAATGGATATGATGTTCAAAGTCTTCCCTTGATAGAGCGAAAAAATTTATTACGTACTTTGCTTGATCAAAATAATATGTCTGAATATTCTGTTTTATATAGCCAACACATTGAAGGGAAAGGGAAATGTTTTTTCAAAAAACACCTTCATGAACTCCCCCTCTGGCGTGTTTACATTCTATTCTGTTTCCAGAAATAAAAAAATCAGAGGCTGTGTACATTGAAGACTTGCAGGGATTGCTCTGCTAATGAGTTTGCTGATCAATATGTAAGCATAGCTTCAAAAGAAAAACGCAAAGGTAAAATATTTATCGATTATTTGAGAAATGGTCGGGGAGCAACAAGTGTTGCAGCCTATTCGACAAGAGCCAACAGTCAAGCAACTATTTCGGTGCCTGTTGCTTGGGATGAACTCAACAAAGATTTAAAACCGAATTTTTTCACTATTCGTAATCTTTTAAAAAGACTAAATTACTTGAATGATGATCCTTGGAAACAATTTTCTAAAACCAAACAGTCAATTACCAAAGAGATGCAAAAAGCCTTTAAAATATAAATGAATTGAAATCGAATTTCCCAACAGTATCGACTGTAAATATTCACATTACTTCTGGATGCCCAGGTATTCGGTTTCTGGTTTTCTGCTTATGTTATAATAACCCAACAGCTCCATCTGATTTTAAATCCGATTTGTACTGGAGGCTATCCTCAACTTTAGTTTTTTGATCAACATTTTTACAGCTTAGTTTCAGTTCCAGAAAAAAGTGATCTGCCGCTTTGCCAGATGGAAGTATGTATTTGGCTACGCTAAGTACGGATGCCGCTTGGAGTTTTCCCTTCCATTGCCCTACCTTTTCTTTCTCGGCCTGCCAGGACCACAAGTTTGCCTCAGCCTCGTAGTCTACTGCATTAAGTGTATCGTTTAAAAGACAAATTTCAATTTCATTTTCTGAAACGCTTTGTCCGACAATTTGAAGGGGAGCGTAAAACCGTTTAGCATGGTAGTGTAATTGTTTCCATTGACCTGAATATTCCAGACTAGACCAAGACACAACAGGCCAGTTGTCATTTAGTTGCCAATATAAGGTACCCATACAATGAGGACGTAAACTTCTCCAATATTCGACAGCGGTTTTAATTGCCAGCGCCTGCTGCAATTGGCTTAAGTAGACATGGGATTCCAAGTTTTTGGGAAATCGAAAGTAGCGAAAGAATGTTTCAATTATTCTAGAATTTCCCACCTTGCTCTTTTGATGGGCTTCCATGCTTGGCGAATTGATATTCCACTGATCTTCTGGCAAGAATTGGCGCAAGGTATTGGTCGAAGGAAAGGATTGGAATCCAAACTCCGAACAAAATCGAGGTTTGATTTCTGTATACTTGGTAAAGGGAACCGCATTAAACCATACCGCCCAGGAATGCATATCTCCGCTATTATCTTGGGTCCAATGATCAGCATACTGATTTAGCCCGGCACTGGGTGAAGATGGCCAATATCGGCGGGTTTCATCGGCCTCAGCTACCGCTTTGCGCAAGGTCATATAATTCCAACGATCATAGTCGACTAAATAGCGGTCGCGATTTTTTTTGGATTCTTCATACCAGTGTAGCGCTCCCAGACACTCATTATCTCCACACCAAAGCGCAATGGATGCATGGTCACGCAAACGCTTAATTTGTTGAACTGTTTCAGTATAGATGGATTCTAAAAAGGTTTCATCTGATGGATAGAGTGAACAGCTGAATATCAGATCATGCCAAAGTAATAGTCCTAGCTCATCACAGCGCTGGTAAAAATAATCCTCTTCATACTGCCCACCGCCCCACACACGCAGCATATTCATGTTAGCATCAACCGCAGATTGTAACAGATTGTCTATTTTCTGATGTGTTTGCCTACTCGGCAAGGCATCACAGGGAATCCAATTTGCTCCTTTACAAAAAATTGGCTGTCCGTTCACCTTGAAATAGAAAGACTCACCAGTATAATCTTTTTGTGTAATACATTCAATAGTTCTAAAACCAATTTGTTTACATACTTTATTTTGACCAAACTGGATATCTAAGGTGTATAAGTTCTGTTCGCCCAATCCATTTGGCCACCAACGCTTAGGGTTATGGATTTTTAATTCAAACTGTTGCTTGCCATTCCCCGTGGCAGTTTGAAGATTGCCTTCCAAGATCTGATTCGAACAATTCACAGAATAATTAATTTGTTGTGCCCCAATAGACTCATACTCAAGTGTTATTCCTAAAATACAAGTATCATTTTTAAACGTTTGTGATGTATAAACATATTTGACCTTGCAGGTGGATTCTGCCCTCAAAAAAATCGACCGGTAGATTCCGCTAACTGCCAGGCAAATCCCCCAATCCCAGCCCCCATGGCACTGAACTTTTCTGAGTAAATTGAAATGCGGAATCTGCAAATTACCGACTTGGGGTATCCGATAATCTCTCTTTTGTGCTTCTTTCAAAGCCCGACGATTGGGCGATTCGAAAAAAATCTGAATGATATTCCTTCCGATTTTTAGGTAGGGACGAATTTCAAAGTCATAGCTTTGAAAGAAGTTTTGTGTAATTCCGACTAATTGATTATTGATTTTAATTTCTGTGAAGGTATCAATACATTCAAGAAATAGTTCTACCGAGCTATGTTGTATAAAATTTTCATCTAACTAAAAATCTCTTGAGAGGATCCAATTATTTTCAGAAACCCACTGTACCTCATGCTCGTTCATGGAATAATAAGGGTCAGGGAGTCTACCGGCTGCGATTAATGCAGAATGTATATCACCCGGAATTTCACAAGAAATGGAATTTCGCTCTATATGAGTCGACTTTAAAGCTACGCCATCAGTTGAAGGAACAGCGCTGCCCGCTTCAGTAGCTCCTTTTTCGAGTTTCCAAACTCCTGTAAGACTTAATACCATTTTAATCTCATTGTAAAATCCCGAATTTTGCCGAATTTGGTCTAAATTTAAGGATATTTAACTGTGTTTTCATGACTGGGAATTGATTTAGACCGTAACTGCTCTTTTTAAGTGTAGAACTGCGCGTTTAGCCCCTTTTTAACAGGATATCCGGCTCCTTCCTTTTTTCAGAAATACATACAAGGCTCTCTTAGAGTCTGGATCTAAGCTCCTCCCTTTCTGAAATAACTCGGTGTTTGACCGGTGAGTTTTTTAGTTCTAAACATTCGGAGCACGCAGCCTGCCCTCTGGGTCACTCTTCCAACTGAACGGATATGCATCAGATTATTTAAGGAATCTGCGTGGCCGTTTTTCCCCTGGATAAATGTTTGTTCAGATCTTTTTCTCCTTGTAGGATTTGACAACATGCGATTTAACTTAACACTTGGTTTTTACAAACTCTGACGGAACAGTTTGGAAAAATCTCTAGACCCAGGAGGACCAAGAGATGCAGAGTGGTTGAGGGCTGTTCCACCCCAGAGCTGATTGTTTTTCGTTGGCTGAATACTCATATCTCCAAGGAGAAAATGGAAGGCCTTATAGCCTAGTCGTTTCTGGCCGAGGTCTATCGAAGATATAGGGAATGGTCTTATCCCCACCGAAGGATCAAAAGACAACAGAGACATTTCTTTGGGGATTTTTACTCCGGCAGCCCGACACCAAAGAAAAATGCGTCGTGCCGCCTCATCGTTAACGGCGATTAATGCACTAAGGTTTTTCTGTAACAGAAGTGGAGTCAGAGCGCTTGAGTCAAGTATCAAATTTTGTTCCATTGGTGAAAGCAATGACCAGACGGACCGAGTATTCTTCTTGGGTAAATATTGCTGAAGAATCTGCCTAACTAGCGGTATACCTTTTTCCTTTTGTTCCTCTAGACTGTTGTTGTTAACATAGTCCCATTGTTTATTTGAGGTTATAGCTATTGATTTTGCCTTATGCAAGGCCTCAGCAGGCGCGCGTCCATCACGGATAAAACAGGATTGAATTATCGGGATAAGCTTCTCATGTTCGTGTGTAAGTGAAGGGAATCCGATATGCCTGTGCCCCAGGGAAAAGAGCAAATTCCAGCCCAAGGCAGCAGCCCCTTTGTTCTTGAGACTCCCCCACCAACCAAACATGCAGGTGGTCTCCAATTTATGATCAATCCAGATATACTCACTCAAAGGAGGCCTAAATCTTAGTACAGGTTTACGGAATTGGACCAGATAGCGCTGCCATGACTGTATCTCTTCAGGCATACTTTCAAAGGGAAGAATCAATGTCCCGATGTATCGAGTGCCTAAATCCTTAAGTACTCGACTAACCTGTTGCTTACCTCCCGGCAGAACGCCCTGACTTCCCCTGGAGTCGACGAGCACAACCAGAAGCTGTATGCCATGGTTTTCAGCTTCAGAATTAAACGTTTCAGTAAACGCTCGTAGATCAGGAGAATCAAAGGCCTTTGGCCAATCGTTTTCAGATTTACACAACAACAGAATAACAGATGAAAATCCTTTGGTTCCTCGATAAGCTGCTTGGGGTAAACCAATGATCCAAGCTTTTCCCCTTTTGTGAACAAGGCCATCTTCGCTAAGGTTTTTCAAAGCTGTGACAATAGTTGCCGAGGATGTTTTATAATGTCTGGATAAAAAAGATATTTTGGAGAGAGCCTCTCCTTTTTTCCAAGTACCCGATTGAATCTCTTGTTTAAATTTTTCCGCCAGATTTTCACTTGAGTTCCCCTTAGTGATTAAGTGCCTGTCTCTCAAGTCGCTGGGAACCGTATTATTAATTCGAATACCTCGTCCCCGAGAAAAATTAAGCACAGCCTCCGCCCGCAATACCCTAAGCGCCTTCAGCACTGTTACTCGACTGGCCCCATAAAAAGCGGCTAGGGTGGTAGCGTCAGGCAAAGCATGGGAATAGGTGGAATTATTGATAGAAGAACGAAGCTTTTCTGCTATTTGCAGATGAAGCTGAGTAGTTGTTGGTTTAGGCATATCTATACTTATTATACTCATTTTAAAACGAAGAAATATAAGTGACAAGGGCTTCCGCTCTTCATTGCCTATTCATTACTTAAGAATAGACCATAAGCAGCGTTTGCTTTGAACGGAGTTCACAATGCGACTTAAATCGGTAAATCTAATTTTGAGATGGCTTCTAATTTACTCAGGCTTTTTTTTCATGGTCTTGCCTGCTTGGGCAGGCTGGTGCGATGCCGCATGGGGGGGCTATTTTGCCAGCAAAGATTGTAATTATACTGAAAATGAATTGTCGAAATTTCTTGCGGTTCATAATGGAAATCCAAAACTAGTACGCAAGGAATTGTGTAATTCCCCACAGGGACGAAAAGTCCCCATTCTTTTCGTGGGGAAAAATGACGGCAAAGCCCAACATCGTATCTGGGTACAGTTTCGTCAACATCCAAAAGAGTGGAAAACAGATTACGTC
>JBBQAD010000350.1:0-4387 GCA_038315885.1 Fibrobacteria bacterium
CTCGGTATTTGGATTGCAAAGCATTATGCCGAGAAACGGCTAAGCGCTGGCTTTCGGTTTTCTGGAAATGAAGTCCGCATTATCAATCCAAAAATCCATTTTAATGGATCGGTAACAGCAGATACGGTTTTGTATAGCTCAGACAAAGCAAAGGTCATAGCTGCACGGCCCAACATTCAACTGCGACTTCGCGGGGGTTTTCTTCTCGATAACATGGCTGTAGAAGTGGATATAAAAAGTGTGGATGTTCAGGTCGCAAAAAGTGAAAAGAAAGATTCGCTTCCCATCTGGGAAAAGTTGAAGCCGATTCAATTTCCCAAGCTACGGTCTCCCATACCTGTTTCACTGGATGTATCTGAGTTACAAATCCACTTAGATACACTTGGCCCAATTGATTTAGAGAAGCTAAGTGTCAGTGTCCCTAAATCTCAAAAAGCTTCTTTATCTGTTGCACAAGTGACCTTTCAAAGTTATCAAGCCAGAAAAATTGAATTGGCGGCTGATTGGCGAAATTCGGATTCTCTCTTCGCGAACCTGGGGCTTGAAAGTCAATTTGGGGAACTGAAACTTTTAGCCAAGGCTCCCAAAAAAAATCTGTTAGAAACAGCGATTCACTTAGAAGCCCACAGCGATTCGCTACCCTCCGAATTACTAAAAGTGAAACAGTTGACTAGTGTAACACAAAGCAAATTGATACTTGAGGCTAGATTACTGAAGACTCCCCAAATAAATATTAACCTTCGCACCCGTGTAAGTTTAAGCAAGCCCGCCACTACCCAAGAAATCCGACTGCAACTTAACTATCAGGATAGCAGCGGTACCTTTGAACTTCGCGCTTGGGATAGAGAAGGGCGCCAAGCCAGCACAAGTGGGAAAATATCGAATTCCACCGCTTTTCAATTAAAAGAATTGCCAGATTGGGTCCAGGGTTTTGCAGCCCAGGGTCAGGCTGAAATCTCTGCTTGGAAAATGGCTGTTGGCAAAAAGCAGCTGCCGCTTAGCAGCCACATTGAAAGCTTTACTGTTGATACAGCCAAGGCGATAGCTGAGGTAAAAACTCAAGCAGGTAGCCGAATATCTCTGGAGGCATCTTGGCGAAAAGGCATTGATGCCCAATTTCGAGGAACAGTTAGTCCGACAGAACCTTGGGCTTTAATTTGGACTGATACAAATATCACTTATAAGCGTGCAGCCGTGCAGGGTCGCTTTCGGGACGGGATAGCAACTGCTAATATCAATCTGTGGCAGGCTAAGGCCTATGGGGTTCAGGCTGATTCGTTTTTTACCCAATGTCACATTGGTGGCAAGGGATACTACCTCGATGAAGGTACCCTGTTTGAAAAGGGGATAAGGTGGGATCTGCAGGGTCAAGTGGAGTGGCCGAAAGGGGGAACCAAACTTGCCTTTAATGCCATGAACCCCAAATATGGAGAACTGCAAATTGAAATGCCTCGAATGTCTCGGATAAATGTACGCATAGATAAATTGGTGCCCAGCAAGCTTCCGATGCCTTTACTGAATAAATCGTCCATTTTATCTCCCAGCTTGACCGGAGTATTTAATTGGGACATGAAAAGCAGTGAAGGATACACTGAAATGAATGCGGAACTTAGCTATGAAGAGCAAGCACTACAGCTTGAATTAATGGGAGGCTGGGACAAAGAAGCGCTCACAGTGTCTAAACTTAATCTGAAATACTCCGGTGACCTGGTTCAGTTAAACGGTAAAGTGAAACTGCATGGACGGAAATTCTTTGAATTGAAAAAAGTCGGCTTGAAAGACATTGAATATATCACTTTGGCTGCGCGGGATTTCGAACTAGGATCGCTCAAGGCCTTTCTCAATAAGGAAAAACTGAAAGAAAATCCCAAAGACTGGGCGGGTAACTTATCGGGTGCCTTTACCTATTCGGGTGAGCAAGGCTTCGCAGGCGCCTTTGAATTAAATGACGCCAGGTTTCAGGCCTCCAACTTGAAAATTACTAGTGATAAATTCGAGATTATTGGCTCAGGGGAAAATGTTTTGTTACGGGGAAAAACCCGGGGTGATAAGATGTGGTTGAACGATTCTCTTTTTATGGAAATTGGCGGTATACTTTCGAAAGAGCCTGATTACTCCATCGATTTGCTGTTGGGTAACACTCTATGGTTAAGAAGCTCCGGAAAAATCCCCAATTTGTCACAGTTAGAAGGAACTCTTTCATTATCAGGAAGCTTTGTCTTGCCCAACGAGATAGGTACTCTTAGAAAAACCAAGTTATCTGCGGTCTATTCTATTCCCATCAAACCATTTAATCTGGAAGCGGTCGTGGTAAAGGTCAGCAGCCTTGAAACGAGACTGGTATCTGAAAAATTGGACACCCTAATGGTGAAAGCCCAGGCAAATTTGGAAAAAGGAATGTTGAACGTAAGTCCAATTTCCATTGCCACTGGTCCGACTCAAAGTCTTGAGGGCGAATTCGAAATGAAATTGGGTCAACAAATGTCATGGAGTGGCGATTTAAGAGGCAACACGCTCTCCTATAAATGGGCTGGAAACAACCAGGTCGATTTAGAAGGTGTAACACTTCATTTTGCAACTGATAACACCAATATGAAGATGAAGTTGAAATTGGGTTCACTCTTATACGAGATGCAGAAAGGCGCACTTAAGGTGTCGGCAAATCTTAAAAATATTTCAGCAAATTATAACACTCCAGTTTCAAAAACCAACCAGGGAAGGTCGCATTTAAAATTGGACGCTGATATTGCCAACTTATTTATTCAGCATAAAATCTGGAAAGAAGTATTGGGTCTCATAAATAATCCCCAAAAAAGCCGAAACTCCAAAAAGAGTAAACGGGAATCGAGTCGACCACTTGAAATGGATATCTCAGTGCGTACCTTAAATAAAAAAAATCGCATCGAAAGTGACGTCCTAAGGGCCAACTGGGTCGGTGATATGCATATCAAGGGCGTGTGGCCTTATGTCTTGTTAACAGGAGAAATATCCGGAGTCGATGGGCATATTGGTTGGCAGGGACAGGACTATTCTATGCGAGAACTGGATGTGGCTTGGAATAATCGGCCGATTCCCGAAGGCAGACTGTTTCTCGAAGGTACAAAAGCATTGGCGAAAAGCTGTGAGCCTAACGAAAAAGATTCTTGTGAAGTATCCATCAAATTAGAGGGTCAATTAAATGAATTAAGTGGAAATTTTTCGTATGAAAGTACCTGTAGTGATGCAACCGAACAAGGCATCGGTGTAACCGGTCTTTTAAATACCGTGCGGCGGGGTTGTTACGACTCCGATCTCACTGGTGAAAATGGACCTGGCTTCGGTGGTGTTTTCGGGGGAATCATCGAGGGAGAAGTGAGCAGAGTGCTAACCCGCGGAGCCAGCAGGCTAAGCTATGATTGGATTAAAACCGCGAAGGTCTCGGGGATCTCAGGATTATTTGCTGCAGAAAATCCAGAAATTGAGGCTGAAGCGATAGCTGTAGAAATTACTAGTAAGGCCAAGTGGGGCGTCAGTCTGAGGGGAAAGCTTGGATATTATCCCAAAATAGATGATCCGAATCCCTATGAATTTGGTGCCGGAGCAGAATGGAGTCTACCATTTGACCGACTAAGCAATGATAAATGGCGAGAGCGTCTGGCAGACAAGGTAGTAGCTGAAGCAGCCATTGAAACCGATAATTCAAAACAAACAGCCGCCCAGCCCAGCCCGGAAATCAGGCAGCGCGTGGGTCTTCGTTACAGACTGAAATTTTGGGAGTTATGGTGAAATTTAGCCATGTAATCCCTTTTTACAAAGTGATCCTCATTCTAGTGATGGCGTCTTGTTTGCAAAATACATGGGCTAAAATAGACATCAATATTAAGGGGAATGATTTTTTTTCAAATCGGAAGATTTCCAACCAGATTGAAGAGCCTGAAGACTATAAAACTTGGGGTACAAATGCATGGGAGCGCTGGAGTATTGGCAATGAAAGCGCAATTCGGGATATGTATCATGATGCAGGATTTTTTGAAGTAGACTTGAGTATCAATGTAGAACGAGGCGAAAATAAAGACACCTCAACCTGGTTTACCAAAATTCAGATAGTAGAAAATAAACGGTTTGTATTTGGTTCTCTGAAACTACTTATCAATGGAACTGCCCCTATGTTGCCAGATACCAGCGAACTACGCTGTAGACCTGGTGTTGCCTATGAACGAAATCTGATTTTAAAAGACAGACTTGAAATCAGCCAGATCTATGGTGACGCAGGTTATGTCCATGCAGAAGTATCTGATAGCATCAACATCGATTCTCAGAACAAAAAAGTGGAGATGATTTTTACTATCCGACCTTATTACCCTCTCGTTTATGATTCACTAGTCATTACGAATCGCCGGGACGAAGA
>JBBQAD010000006.1:0-18105 GCA_038315885.1 Fibrobacteria bacterium
TTCTACCAGGCAAGAATCACTTGACGGGGTCGCAACCCAATCTCCCCTTCCGGTCTGTAAACAATCGGGAATAGGCCAATCATAGCGTCCCCAATTGGGGCTGCTATGATTGGCCTATTCCCGATTCTTTACAGACCGGAAGCGGAGATTGGATTGCGACCCCGTCAAGTGATTCTTGCCTGGTAGAAGCCTATGATTACAGTTTGACAGAAAAACATGTGTTTAGTGAAGGAACATTTTCCATACTACCCAAAGCTACACACTAAGCTCCCGGTTTGCGGACTCATAGGCCAGCATCGCCGTTTTTTTCTGCCAACCCCAGCGATAACTTTGTTCCCGGCTATGTTTACGAATGACTCGGTGACAGGGAATCAGCCAAGCGATTTCATTAGCGCCTACCGCTGCTCCCACAGCGCGTGAAGCACTCGCTTGTGAAATGTCTTCTGCCACTTGGCCGTATGTAACAGTCTGTCCATAGGGAATTCGCAGTAAAGCTTCCCAAACCTTGATTTGAAAATTGCTGCCTTTTACAAAGAGTAACAGATTCTCTCCCTTGGGAATACCCAAAAATAGCTTATCCACTTTTTTTTGGATTCTATCTGACTTTGGCTTTAATGAAGCTTTAGACCATCTTCTTTGTAATTCAAGTAAACAGGACTGAAACTCTTCTCTATTACAGAAAGCTAGATGACAAATCCCGCGAGGGCTATTAGCCAGTAAACACATTCCAAAAGGGCTTTCTACAAAGCCGTATTCAATCGTGAGACCTTCACCCTGTGAACCAAATTCACCGGGACTGACCGCATCAAAGGTTACGAAGAGATCGTGAAGTCTTCCCGGACCTGAAAGACCCGAATCCCAAGCCCCGTTTAACACATTCGATCCTGAGAGCAAAAGCTGTTTGGCGTGATTGATGGTCAAGTATTGCAAAAACTTTTTAGGGCTGAGTCCGGTCCACAGTTTAAAGCACCTTTGAAAGTGCGTGGGACTGAGCCCTACATGCGCGGCTACAGCTTCCAAAGAGGGTTGCTCTAAATAGAGTTCTTCCAGAAAGACAATGGCTTTTTCCATGGTTTGGTAACACTGATTCGCCTGCTTCATGCTTGTCAATATAATTGAGGGTATTCAGGAGCATCACCCGATTCTTGCGGTGCATATTGAAGGTTTGACCGCTCCCCTATCTAGCTTTGGATTTTTGGGCTTTTTAGGCGCTTGTCGTACACGGCTCTTTTTGACTACAATAGAATTGAAGTCTTTAGCAAACATTGAATAGCATTGTTTCCAAAGCTTTGTTTACAGAAAAATGAAAAGGATTAAAGTCAATGGATGCATTTGAAAAAATAGATCAGGTTCAAGATGTGGATGCAATTCTAGCAGCGTCCCAAACCGAAGAGATTCTTGTCTATAAACATAGCCCTATCTGCCCGGTCAGTTTCCATGCCCAACGAGTAATGACTCAATTTGGCGAAACAGAAAAGCACCCACGTTTATGTATCATCGATGTCATCAAATCTCGCAGCGCTTCGCGTTATTTAGCTGAAAAAATCGGGGTTCGCCATGAATCGCCCCAGGTTCTCTTACTTCATTCTGGCAAATGTGTATGGAATACCAGCCATGAAGGCATTAATCTAGAGGCCTTAAAAGAGCATGCAATAGCGGCTTAAACTTTTTTTGTTTTGATGAATCTTGTTTGTCTAAAAGCTTATTTTTTTAAAAAACAGCCCAGAGTATATCCGGCCACACTCGTTAAAGTGTAACTCATTTTAAGTGTCTAGGAAATTGCCAATTTGGGCAAGCTAGACTCTTCCCCCGAATTCTCCATCGCCAAAAGAGCCTGTCTGAGACCGCGCTCTGCTAAGCGACCAGCCGATTCAGACCAAGCCCGGAATTGAATATGAAAACTGCAGCCATCATCACTAGTGATTTCAAATTCAACCGGAGCGACTTGGTCACGAAAGGGGCTGAGTTGAATGCTGCGCTTCAATCGTTCTAATGCTTGCACGAGCGGTGGTTTTTGAAAGCGCCATTGCAAATCGACAGGATGGCTGCGCTGTGGTGATGAGGTTGAATAGGTCACGCCCTTTAGCGCGCTCAGTGGAACATGCACCCGTTCACCAGCTGAGTTGCGCAGAATTATACGAAAGAGTCCAATACTATAAACAATCCCCTGTGAATCACCTAAACGCAGCCTGTCTCCCTTGAGCACTCTTCCCTGTAACACTTGACTTACTCCCGAGAGCCAGGCATTTATGCGCCAACCCAGCGACCAAGCCAATGCTACCAGTATAGCTGCTGATCCTAGAAGTGTAACTTGCGGAGCAGCGTGCAATAGATAGAGTATCACGATAGATACAACAAGAATCAGAAGTAGAATGCGTGCGCCAAACAGAAACAAGGGGCCAGAGGGAACTTGGCGACGGCCCCGAAAATGAAAAAAGGAACGTGTGGCAGCCGCGCCTATCAGCACGATAAAAATCAATATCGCCAAACCGAAAAGTTCGCCGCGCAAAAGCCAAGTTCCCAATCGTCCGATGTCTTGTCCGTATCCCTGCGCCAAAGCCTCCAGAGGTGTTACAGATGGAGATAGTGTATCACTGGAAGAAAAACTGCTTGCGCATATACCTAAAATTACCATCATCAAGCGCATTGCTATTCTTGCGGGTGAAATCTTTTCCCACAAATGGGAATTACTTTTTCTCATGCCATAGCCTCCGGCAAGAGCAGGCCCAATTCTTCTAAAGAGAGACGAATAGTCCACTCGCTCTCGGGTGCTAGTCGCCAGGCTCCTGGGGGGTAATTAGCGCCTACCGCTATACCCGAAAGCCGAAGCGGTAATAAAGCCCGAATGCAGGGGCCTTCTTCCAGCGAAAGACAACGGGAGAGTTCGTTTACCGCCATTGGTCCGTAGATGGCTAATTGCACCAGGGTTCCCAGGGCTTCTGGACTTAGGCCCCGCAGGTAATATTCCAAATTGGGACGCTTGGGCAGGCCCAGAGCGAGGCGTTCCGTTTCAGCCTGAGGCCGTAAGGCGCGTAGGTGACCCTCGAGAGCGGCCCTTAGGTTACCGCCTGAATAGCGTGCGAGGCGACGATAGTAACCGAGCTTCACGAAATCCGATTGACGCGGAAGAAAGCGCGAAATGAGGCCTTCGCCTTCATACTCCAAATTGAGGCCTGCCAGCCGGGCCCGCTGTTCGATACACGATTGTAATTCTGCCGACCGCAAAGGAGGCAAGTGGATTCGCTGGGCGAATGATTCTTCGAAGCGGCAAACTTCGGATAAGAGCCGCGCGGCGCTACGCTCTATGGATACAATCCAGCCAGCAATACCTGAAACACTGGCCATCACAGTCAAGAGTCTGTCCAGTTCTTCAATACCCAGCGCATCGGGCATGATATATTGATCTAAATCATCGATGACAACAATGGGTCGCCGACTGCGCAGGGTTTGGGTAAGCGAATGGGTATCACTGGCGCAGCCCAATTCGCTGGCGACCGCTTCGAGTATACCGCTGCTGCGTCGATGGAAGCGGGGGTCTAGACGCACAACCCTCTGACGGGCTAGGCGCAGCTCGGCAATGTTTACAAAGGTTGTGCGGCCACTGCCGCGTTCACCCACTATCACCATGCTTAAGGGAGACACACTTGATTTACGGTAATTCTGCAAAGCTTGAATTAATTCTTGTAACTCATTGGGGTAGGCGCTCGCAAGTCGTTGATCTTCCAAGGGGTCTGTGGTAAACACTTGTTTTGCCAGAGCCGGCAGTTGCAGCTCAGAGACCGATTTACATGATTTTTCCAACAATAGACGCACTGAACGTGCATCGTTACCTTGGGCATTTTCTTCAAAGAACCAGCCCGGAACTCCCTGGCTGCGAATAAGGTGACTGATACGCTGCAGTGTTGCTCTCCAGATAGAGCGTGTGCGCACTTCCAGGTTGTGAAACAGTTTTCTTGCCGCACGCTGAGTCTGACTGACGGAGGCTCCCAAGCCATGGCGCAAATCTAATTCTTCTGTCAAGAGGGCTTGTAAACTCACCACTGTTTCACTGTATACCTTGGTGAGATCTTCTTCGGCGCGCTGCGTGGTTACCCGAATATTATCAGCCAGACCCGTTAACATCGCAGAAGAGGTCTGTAACAGTTCGCGCGATGCCTTTAATTCATTTTCACCCGGTTGGCCTGCTTTGTCCATTAATTTTTGGGCATAGGCAAGCATTCCAGCGACTTCATCGAGACGCTCATCTCCTCCGGCAACTGTTTCACTTAGGCTATGCAGTGTGTCCATGAAACGAGGGACAAAACCTTCGACCAAGATGCGTTCGACATCATACGACAGCTCCCGAGTAACGGTTTCGGCCTCCAGGGGATTGGGAGAGTTCCAATCTAAACTACCCGCTTTGATACACACCAGTTTTTTAGGAATGGTTTCCACAATAACAGATAGTGAAGCCAATAATTCTCCTGCCTGGGTCGTTTGCCGATAGCGGGTTCTTAATCCGCTGAAACGGTTTCTGTCTCTTCGGGATAATACGCCTTCGCTTTCGTTTAGAATGCTGTCGATGGTCTGAGTCGCGTTTCCATTAGCGGGAATTTTTTCTAAAAGTGCCTTGGCGCGCTGCGATGCGGCTTCAACTAAAGGAAGGATATCTTCTTTGACCAGAGAAATTGGGCGCTGACAGCGTTCTTCAACGGCCTGATGCGTTTTTTGTTCGGCAAAGCGAAGGGCCGCCTCCGCTCTGAGTGTATCTATACTTGCAAAGGAAACCGTTCTCCACTGTTCCATTCTAGAAGCCAGCCACTGCATGCCCGGGGTTTGAGTTCCTCCGCGCTGACTTAAGCGCAAGTCGGAGCTCGGATAGCCGGGCGCGCCGATGCGGTCGGCTACCAGAGCGAGTTCACTTAAAGCTGCGGCCAAGGTCCGAAGCAGATCGTTTTCAATCCGTTCACTATGGGTCTCGACGCGCTTCTGAATTGCCTGTTTACATTCTTCCACATTGAAACGCCCCGCCAATAACTGACGAACGGGAATTTCCATTTCAAGAAAGGTGAGCAAAGCTTGTACAGCTGAATCGGCCACCGACTCGCATAGCACTTTTTCAATACAATACCGAGCCAAAAGCCGAAGGGGAATGACACGACGGCCCTTATCCGGCGACCAGTGCGTCCATCGATGGTATTTGCGGGTTTTGCGAATTGCCTTATCGAGTGTTATATCATCTGCCCATTGATCTGGCCGCATAGGCACGTCTAACCATTCGGGCAGAGTCTCAAAACGGGTCACTAAGTCCAGATGAAATTTAGTAAAACGAGCTTGCAAGCCTTCGGAAAGATCAGGTGCCTGGGTGCTCCACTGTCTAAGCAATGTTTCAGCTGGATGCTCTTCTTCTTTTAACTCAGCGAAGGTGCGCCTTGCCAACTTAGCTGAATTTTCAATGCGTGAATGTATCTCCTCTTTCTGCCAGCGGGCGACGATATCGAGCAATTCTTCCTTAAAGACCTCAATCACCCCGGCGATATCGGAATCTTTAATTTGCTGCTTCCACATATTGACATCAGGCGCTACTGCCAGAGAAGGAGGACGTTCTTCATCCAAATTTAGGGTTGAAAGTTCTTTTTCGTTCGATTGTAACACTTGTTCTACTTGACTTAATTGGCCTAATTGACCTAATTGACCTAATTTGCTGATATCAGCTGGGTTAATAGGGGATTGATTGTCCAGTAACACGGCACCGCTTACCTCAGAGCCCCTAGCTGCTAAAGGGCTAGATGGATGATTTGCTTCTGCTTGAGAACCACTACTTGTAACTCCGGGCACTTCTCCGGCTCTTCGTAATGCCAATCCTAAAAAGATAGGACCCATTAATAAATTTAAAGCTACCACTGCCATTCCGGTTCGGCGAATCGGGTCTGCCAATTCGGGTAGACTTTGGGAGGCCAGTAAAACTAGACCCAATGTAACACCGGCTTGGGGAAGGTATGCCATCCAGCTATTGCTGCGAACTAATTTGGATTCGCCTCCGAGCCGCGCTCCCAAGTTACTGGCGACATAATAGGCTACAATACGGGCTAAAACTAAGGTTCCCGCTAAAGGCAGCACTTTAAGCGTCCCCGCTAAATCAACTGTGGCCCCCGCAGTTGTAAAGAAGACCACATAAATCGGAAGTGATACACGCTGCAGGGAACTTAAAAATTCATGTTCAAAGCGGGAAAAATTGCGAACTGTAAAACCGGCAGCGATAAAAACCAGCAATAGTTCTAAATGCCAAGCCTTGGAAGCTTCAGCACTAAGTAGAATAACACCCACCAGAACCAACAGCAATTCTTTGTTTACATATTTCACATAGGCAATCAGTGAAGCACCCAGGGCAGCACCAAAAGCTACAGAAAGTCCGAGTTCAATTCCTACATGTAAAAGCGAATCAAAATTAAAGCCCTGAGCGGGTTGTAACAGACTGTGGGAGATTGCAACGGCGAGGGCGAGTAACAATACCACTACCAGATCTTTTACCACTGCGATTGCTAAGGTTAAATCAGCCAGTCGGCCCTTCGCTTTAAGTTCATTGACCATGGCCAGTGATATGGAAGGCGATGTTCCTATACCCAGAACTGCAAATACGAGGGCCATCACCAAGAGTTCGGGCCGGGAGAGTGACAGACTGGGAAAGTATGTTTCTATAACGATAAAGGCTCCACCTACCAAACCCAGAAGCAAGGGGATTTTCAAGGCCACTGTTGCAGAGAGAGTACCTAAGACCTTGCGGGTCGCTTTCACTTCAAGCTCAAGGCCCGCTGTAATGGCTATAAGTCCCAGGGCCAGGGTGTTAAACACTCCCATTTCTTTGACCACACGGTCGGAAAGGATATCCACCGGCAACGTTAAGATTTTTGATATGTGGGGGCCGAAGAGAACGCCGCTTAGAATATATCCCGAAATACGCGGTAAGCCAATAGTGGCCAGTATTTCACCGACGGTATAGGCACCGATGATGACAAAGCCAATTGCCGCAAGAGTTAAAGGGTCCATCTCAGATAAACTGAAATCAACGCGCAAGGCCTGCAGAGCAACCATCAGTCCCAAAAGGGAAGCTAATACAAATAGCCGATGCATTACTTACGCCATGTTTCGGGATGAAATACTGCCAGAAGGACCCAGATTTCGAGACGCCCCGCGATCATACAAAAGCAAAGGAGCGCTTTGCCCAGCCCAGGAACGGCTGCATAATTTTGCGAAGGCCCCACAGAAGCTAAACCAGGTCCCACTGAAGAAAGACAGGCCACAGTGGCACTCATTCCGCTCATTAAATCCATTCCCATAGTAACAAGAGCACCCGAACAGGCAAAAAATATTACCAGGTAACCCACTGTAAACATGGCAATGCCATTCAGTAATACAGTGTCGGCGGCTCTACCCCCTAACCAGACTGGAATGATGGCTCCCGGCTGTACAGCCTGCCTGATTTCGCGTCCAAAAATTCGACTTAATAGGAGTACCCGAACAGCCTTAATGCCGCCAGCGGTAGAGCCTGCGCAGCCCCCCATAAACATCAATGCAAACAATAAAAACCGCGCCGGGTTGGCATAGGTTTCAAAATCCTCGGTCATGAATCCAGTGGTACTTGTTACCGATAGGGTCTGGAATGCCGAATGGCGCAGGGTTTCTTCGATGTTGCCATGGTTTCCGATGGTGTAATTGGCTATTATCAGAAGTGCTACAAGATTGATTCCCAGATAGAAACGCAGCTCGCTATCAGCCAAGACTTCTCGCCATTTTCCCCGAAGCAAGGCGTGATACAATCCAAAGTTAGAACCGGCAATGAACATAAACAATGTAATCGTCCATTGGATAGCGGGAACATTCCAGGCCCCCACACTTAAGGTACGAGTCGAGAAGCCCCCCGTTCCCAAAGTTGAAAAGGCATGGGCGATGGCATCAAAGGGACCCATTCCCGCAGACCACAAGCAAAGTGCACAGAGAGCCGTTAAAGCCGAGTATATCCACCAGAGGGTGAGTGCGCTGCTGCGGATACGCGGTTGTAAACCATCGTCAGAAGGGCCAGGTACCTCAGTGCGAAAAAGCTGTTTGGCTCCCACACCTAACAGAGGGAAAACCGCTACAAAGAGTACCACTATACCCATGCCGCCTAACCAATGCATCATACAGCGCCAGAGATTGGTGGCCCGGCTTAAAGAATCCACATCATAGACCACTGTGGCCCCGGTGGTTGTGAATCCAGACACGGCTTCAAAAAGCGCCCCCATGGGATCTGTAATACTGCCTTCGATTAAAAAAGGCAGACCGCCTAAAATACCGAGGCCAATCCAGGTCAAAGCCACAGCTCCAAAAGCATCTTTTCGGTGAAGCGTATCTAGACTTTGGAATCGTCCGATATACAGAAGAGTTACAGAGATGATGACGGTTAGTGCCGCGCTGATTCCATAGGCGATAACCGAACGAGGCTGACCATCATAAATTGCCAGGCCTGCCGGAATCAATAGCGCAATGGCCACCACCCACAGCAAACGACCGCTAAGACCAAGAACTAAAATCTTGTTCAACGACCCGCCTCTTTGTGAAAGCGCAGTAGCTGTGCGGTCTGATCGTTCTTCTCGCGCTCAGC
Organism: Fibrobacteria bacterium; assembly: GCA_038315885.1. Classification (GTDB taxonomy): domain Bacteria; phylum Fibrobacterota; class Fibrobacteria; order UBA11236; family JBBQAD01; genus JBBQAD01. Next base: position 8,621 of record JBBQAD010000006.1, read on the forward strand.
AACCGCAAGCAAGAGTATCTCCCCACCCTCCAGCGAGCAATCAGGTTTCGCCTCCAAAATTTGAGTGCCCCTACAGAGCCCCAGCAAATGGGTACCGACCGAAAGCGGAACCTGTCTTAAAGCGTAGGCCTTGTCGGTTTTAAGTTGAGGCAGACGCCATTCAACTAAATCATAAGAGGTCTTTTGCAGCTTCTTCGAGAGTACCAAACCAGAAGCGATGGCGACTTCTTCAACAGTTGTTGCCAATACATCATGCTCAGCCACGCCATACACTCCCAGTTCATCAAATACTTCACTGTGACCGGGATGCCGTACCAGAGCATGAATTCTGGGAATCCCTAATCGCCGAGCCAAAAGTGCAACCAAGAGATTCACTTCATCATCGGATGTTACAGCCATCAAGACTTCGGCTCCTTCAATCTGAAAATTTTTCAGAACAGAAGCTTGTCTTGCGTCACCTACCAATACTGTAACACCTTTCAATACACCCGATAATTTTTCAGCCAGGGCGCGGTCTTTCTCAATGAGTTCCACCTTTTCGAGGCGAGTGGCCAGCACCGAAGCAATTTGGGCACCTACCACTCCACCACCTACGATGACCGCGCGCTGCTTTTTTGCTTCAGGATACAGTCGCAACCAGGCATCCAAGAACGACAAAGAGTCGCCGCAGAGTAACAACGAATCTTCTTTTTCAAACTTGGAAACCGATGCCGTGTGTCTTAAAAAACCATCGCGCACCACAGCTCCCAAGCGTATCTCTTTAGGAAGCTTTAACTTATCTGGCTCCAGACCCACCAGCGATTCTTCAACCCGAATTCGTCGGGAATTTGCACTAGAATTTGATGTACCCAATTCGGAAGCCCCATTTAATCGCACAGTGGCAAGACCGCAGCGCAGCCCCTGAGCTGCAAAACTGCGAACCTGGGACAATTCCGATCCCGCTAATTGACCCAACAGTTCGGATGCCGCCAAACGGGTTGCACATAAAACAGCATCGGCACCTAGCACATTCCACTCCGCACCTTCTTCGCCAGCATAAAACCCCGGATCATCTACTCGGGCGATAATAACCTTAGCACCGGCTTCACGCGCCAAACCCGCACCCGCCAGATTTGCTCCGTCGGAACCCGTCACTAAAACGCATACATCGATACGCTTGGCTTCGACACGACTCCACAATTCCCGATGCATCACATCTCCGAGCACAGTTCGTGAGTCGAGCCTGTCTTCGGCGATGGTGAGCGCCTGCGCATCCCAATCGACCACGATTGTATCATGAGACTTGCTAAAGCGTTCGGCAATGGTCAGGCCTTTTTCGCCGGCCCCCGCCACCAGAATTCTCATGTTTCACTCCCAGACTTGACGGCCTGTGTAACAATTGGTCTTTCTTCTCGACCATGTTCACCGGCATCAATTAAGAATCGACGCAAGGGGCGGCGTCCCATAACTTCAACCAATAAGACACCCGCCAACACCGTATGTAATACCGCGGCGGCTTCCTGGGGGGCAGCTTGAGCATGATTGAGCGCAATTGCAACCGCAATTCCTCCTTGTCGCATTAATCCATCGCCCATCCGGTGCACTAAGGGTAAGCCAGTAAAAATTTGAGTCGATACCGAAGCCGACAAGCGGATGGTAATCCAGCGAATGAGGACATATACAATAGGTAGTCCCCAGAGCCAGCCTGTAACTGGAGTCCAAAGTGCGCCTGCAAAAATCAATAGAATCAACAAAGCCGGTCGTTCCAAACGTGCTAAATTTTCATGCAGTGACTCGGCTTGTGGAGACAGAAGTGATACCATTAGTCCCGCCAAAGCGTTTACCAACAATGGTGATACACCCGCGGCTAGACCCATACCGCTAGCAAAGGTGATAATACCGACGGTAGCTAAAAAAAGACGATCGCCGCCTTCTTTTCGTTTTCCCATAAAAACGGCAAACAAAATTCCACAGGTTATGCCGATACCTAAAAGGGTAGCTATCCACTCAGTGGGTGTTAGGCCAAAGCGATTGGAACTCTGGCTGGCCCGGCGTAATGCTAGAGCCAGACCAGAAATTGTAACCGCAGACACACTTGCGGTTACTGCGAAGGCCTTTATTAGATCCGAAGCAGGGCCCTTTGCCCGCAAAGACAAAATGCCCGACTCGATGGCATGCACAGACACCGACCCAGCTGCGGAGGCCAGCCCGATAGCCATCCATAGTCCCCCTGCTTGCCACGAGGGATTTAAAAATTGGAATAACAGATAGAAGAAAGCCGCCTGCACCACCACGGCTAAAATACCACTGGCAAATCCGGCTTCGAGCGCAACCATTCCCTTCAAGCGTTCCCGTAAAGCCAAACCGAGTTCGAATCCCACAATGCCTAGAGTAACAGAGATGACCGGTGATAACAATCCCGTCACCCTTGAATCGAGTACTTTTAGACCTAGGGGACCTAGCACCAAGCCGATTAAGAGGTACTGTAACTCCATGGGAATATCGCGTTGCCCAAAATAACGGCGCACGAATCCATTGATTAAAAAGGTGGCACCCACCACCAAAACCAGGGTTACGGTTAAAGGCATGGGGCTAGAGATAATGCTTTTTGAGGCATATTGCCAAGCTGTCTTATCAGAAAGGTGAATTTTTCAGAAAAATGACGTTTTTCAGCAAATTTAAGGGTTTGGACGCGTCTATGGGAGGCTTAAGATCGGACGGATTTCTTCTAAAGGCTTAAGCCATCAGGCTCCAACCTTTATGAGGTCCCATGCTGGGGTCAAGTCCTTTGCTAGTCCAAGGCTCTTAATCCAAGTATGACATAACTGAGAACGCACTTCCCTTCCTCTGGATTGTTTCTTAAGGAAGTTTCTGCCTATGCCGTATTTTAAGCCCGGAATCCAATAAACAAAAACCTAGCGACCGAAAATTGTATACATGTTGAAGTTCAATGTAGAGACTATAATTAATGTTTAGGTTGATATTTGTTGGTGCCTTGGGGAAAGCCAATATTAGCCATGATATAATCGAACAAAGTGAAGGGAATGATCATGCTTTATTTTATAAATCGCAACAGTATGCTGCTCATGGGACTATTAGCCTTAGTACTTAGCTGTAGCAAAGCACCACCTGTTAAACATGGGGTCATTTCCACTCTTAGCGCGGCGTCCAGTGAAGAGTTTAAAACCTGTGAACACAAAGATCCAGATGAGGTCTGTACAAGGTGCAACCCAGAGCTCATACCCAAGTTCAAGGAGGCCGGGGACTGGTGTCCTGAGCACGATATGCCAGAATCTCAGTGCTTTCGCTGTCATCCTGATTTGACCTTTGCGCCACTACCCAATTTACCTCAAGGGGCAGATTTAATAGAGATTTCTCATCAAGGTGAAGATGTGACTGACTTAAAGGCCCATGCAGTAAAAGGGAAGATTACGCTTTTTGATTTTTATGCTGTTTGGTGTGCTCCATGTCGAAAAATTGATACCCATGTCTATGGTTTAATGAACGAACGAAGCGATTTGGCGCTGCGTAAACTAAATGTGGTTTCTTGGAATACTCCTGTGGCTAAAAGATATTTAAAGGGTGTTTCTGGCCTTCCCTATATGCTTGTTTATGATAAATCAGGAGAATTGGTGAGCAAAGTAGAAGGCTTTGATTTAGAAGCCTTAGATAAAGCTATCGCCAAGGCGGGTTCCTCTTCATGATTGAGATTAGAGGCATTGTAGCAGTATTCTGCATGATCTTGCCTTTCGGAAACGACATTTTTGCCTGTGCAGGCTGTCGAAATCCAAATATGCCCAGCACGAGATCAGAGGCCAGCACTCTTCGAGTAGGCGAATTACAATTGGGTACGACCTTTGGTATCACAATGGTAGATGTTGTCCATGAATCTGGATGTCTTGATGTAACCAATTGCAATGAGACATTCCAACAACCATTATATTTACATGACCAACGGCTTATCCCTGCCCAGCTAAGCATTCAAGGCGATATGGCAGTAAACAAAATCTTGTCTTTTGGGCTTCGAATTCCCGCGCGTATGGTGGGCTCATCCATAGATTACACTACACCAGAGGGTAATCCTTATCAACCTCTGGATGAGGGTATTCACCATCGCAATGAAATTGTTACAGGTTTAGGCGACATTGAATCAGTGATGCATTTGCGGGGAGAGTTGAAGGGGTATCTGCTGTCAGGCCGTTTTGGCTTTTCTTTACCAACGGGAAAGACAGAGCCCAATCCCTTTGAATTAGGGGAGCAGGGAAAAAGTCATCAGCATATTCAATTTGGAAATGGCACTTTTGATCCACTAATCGGAATTGATGTATCCAAATTTGTGGGACTCTGGATATTTATAGCATATCTCGAAGGAAAAACTTCACTGTATGAAAACAAGCAGGGTTTTCAAGCGGGTTCAAGAGTATCAACTGGTTTGCAGAGTGGGCGGCAAGTTCGAGGTTCTCTAAGTGCTACACTTGGCCTGGAATGGTCTCAGGAAGAACCGGAACGCTGGAATGGCAAAATCTTGAGTGAAGGAAACTTAGGCCGAAGTGAACTTTTATCCCTTTTAAGTTTGCGAAAATCTTTTGAAAAATCAGATTTAAGTGGATCAATCCATATTCCTTTATACCGTGATATTGTCACAACTGAAGATTCAGAAGGTTCATTTTCATCACCAATAACGGTCAGTCTTGGTTGGTATCGTAAATTTTTTCTTTGGTAATTGCCGAATCCATCAAAAACTTATTCTTCATCAGATTGAAAATGAACCGCCAGCCAAATTGTTTTTCTTTCGATTTTAAGCACTCGATGCCGGGTATCTTTGGGAATCAGCATCTGTGTGCCATTGATTAAAGTGTGAATTTCTCCCGAATCGAATTCCACCTGGGCTTTACCCGAGAGTAAAAGAACCCATTCGTCCCAAACTTGTTGCTGCCAGGGTGCGGCTTCGGTGCTTTCATTGGATACAATGCGTTCAATACGCAGCTTGGAATTCTTGACAAGCTCATCGAAATGTTCCCCATCAATTTGGTCGGGAAGATCGATTAATAGGTTTTTTGGAATCGTCATCATTTTGTATCCAATACTTGAATTAAATGCATAAATGGCTAAAAGCGGTTTTGAGGGTTTTTTGTGGCTCTATAATGAACAAAATACCATTAAAATGAAGGTTGAAAGGTAAACTATTAAAAATGGAGGGTGACGTTATGACCCACTCCTAAAACGTCGATTTGACCAAAGATATTAACAATGAATTCTTGATTATAGAAAGATTATTGCCTTTCCTTCTATATTATTGAAATGAACAGGATATTATTTCTTTGAGAAATCGAATAATTAACGAAGTTATTCTATTGAATTGGATTGGATTGGATTGGTATGATAAAAAGCGCGGATATTGAAACAAAGATGTTAAAAATTATTTCCGAATTTACCTCGGTCACTAAAGAAGAACTGCTCAATATGAACATGGAAGAGGCCTCCATCGATTCATTGGCAAAGGCGGAGCTTTTATTTCGAATAGAAGATGAATTTAAAATCACAATTCTAGATTCGGATGTACCCAATCTAAAAAGTTTTTCTGATTTAATTGATATTGTGGACTTGAAAACTTTAGAAAGTGCATAGCTTTGATTATGTAAGCTTTCCAAGCAGAAACACTCTTCCAGGTATTGCTCTTTTTATTTGTATTTCTGTTTTTTGGTTCAGATCTTTAGTAAAGTCTTTAAGCTCCTCTGGAATAAAACTTCTACGAATAGAAAGTAAGCCGTCAATTCGAGTAAATTCTCTACTATTGCTTATCGGAAGAGTGAGAAGCCAAAATAGGATATAGCTTAATTTTGATCGGTACAAATCATTGTGCATAAACATTCTTTTACTAAGGGATTCACATTTTTGAATGACTGAAGTCAGATCTTTGCTTGAAATATGATGTAAAAAATGATTGCTGACTACATAATCATATTGATTGGATACATTTAAGTCTAAAAAATTTCCTTCATAAATTCGTATACCGGTGTAGGGCTTAATCTTCTCTCGTAAGAAATCGGCCACTCTCGGATCATTCTCTAAACAGGTTATTTCGAGTTCGATCCCCTTTGACTCGGCCTCTAGATATAACCAGATGGCAATATCGCCTCCACCTGCTCCGACATCTAAAAGACTCGCCTTCGTTAAGCCGCTTTGGAATAAATCATTCAAAATGGTTTTTCGTAGAATTCGTCGGGAGGAAGAAAGCCATTTGTTGGTTAACTGAAATCGGTTGAGGGTTCTAAACAATTTTTGAGGATCAGTGGATTGAGAATCCATTTGTTCCTTCTCTTCAGATCGGATTCGAAAAGTTAAAATATTTTTCATCCCAATTCCATCAAGGCAGACTCAACGGTTAGTCCCGGTCCAAAAGCAGCCGTAAAAAGTTCTCCTGTTTTATCGCTTTGTAAAAACTCCAGTAATACAAAGTAAATAGTGACAGAACTCATATTTCCATAATTTCGGAGAACTTTTCGTGATACATCCAGGGCATTTTCATCCAAACTTAAGGCTCGTTGCCACTCATCGAGAATGGCTTTTCCTCCCGGGTGAATAGCCCACAGTAAAGCATTTTCAGACTTAACCAGTTTATTTACTGTGTCTTTGGCAATTCCATGTAACAGACCCGGTACATTACGAGAAAGCTGCATATCAAAACCCAAATTGCCGAGGTCCCAGGTCATCTCTGTTTCAGTATTGGGAATGATTTCACTTTGAAATTGCGAAAATCTTAATGCTCGGCCTTGAGGCTTCCGAGCTGAAACCCAGGCTGCGCTGCACCCATCTGAAAATATGGCATTGGCGATTTGTGTATTCGGATCAAATTTAAATTTCAGATGGATTGAACAAATTTCACAGTGTACGACTAGAACATTTGCCTCGGAATTATTTGAGCAAATTTCATTTGCCAATTTCAAGGCTGGAAAGGCGGCAAAGCAGCCCATAAATCCGATGTGGAAACGAGGGATGCTGCGGTTTAATCCCAAGGATTCAACCAAGTGATAATCAAAACCGGGAGCTTGAAAGCCGGTACAGGAGACGGTAATTAAATGAGTAACATCTTCGGGTTTGAGGGTCGGATTTTCATTGAACAATTTTTCTGTCACTGCATGGCTCAATTGCCGGGATGCTTTTGAAAAGATTTTATTTCTTTGTGCGGTGCTCGGTTCAGGAAGGTAATCTTCACTAGAGGGATACAGTTGACGAGTCGAATCTTTGCTCTTTTGTTCCTCCGCCTTGAAATCATCAATTACAGAAAAGCGCTGATCGATTTCTGATCCCGTAAAGATTCTCTCCAGAAAGTGTTCTTCAGCCGGTGTTTTTGCCATTAAGGTTTTTGATTGCTCTAATGATTCCTGTTGAGAATAGCAATGGGAGGGAACCATGGTAGCAATAGCCTGTATGTAAACAGAATTTTTTGGAGGAATGTTTTCGATTTGATTTTTATTCATAAATTTTTTTTTTAAATATTCTTGTGTTGGGGATGCTATCTGATTTAACATAAGTGTGAGCGACGGGTAAATCCAGCATGGAAAATCGTTCTTTGGCTTTCCATGCTTTCAGAAATCTTAAGTAGACCCACAATAAAATGTTACGAATGAAGGAGCTTGCCCAAGTGTTGCGCGTTCCTATCCACGTATTCCACTTTGCCCGGCGCATCGCGATTATTGCTGCATTTTTTCGAGTTTTGGCCCAGTGTTCCAAAATTTTAAGATCGATATCTGAGCCGCATTCTACATCACTAGTTTGTTTACTAAAAACTTGAGCCAGTTCAAAAGCATCCATAAATCCTAGGTTCATGCCTTGCCCACCAATCGGACTCATGACATGGGCGGCATCGCCACATAGAAGTATATGCTGATGACAAAATTTATTTGCGATTCCCCTATGAGGTCGAAAAAAACTAGGATTTTCTAAATGATTGGGATCGATTACATATCCGCTTCTCTCAGCAATAGATTGACTAAGCAATTCTCTGGGATCTCCCTCACTATTCGAATGCTTGGGCTGCGAATTAAGTTGAGCTATCCATCGACGTTTTCCATCGGGCAAGGGAAAAGATTCCAATGCTCCTCGCTGAGTGAAAAATAGTGCAGCTCTTCTTTGTAAATCAAAATCAACACCATGATTTAAGTTTTCAATGCTCACCGTGTCGGCCATCACAAAATGGTCACCTGTGGATTTGCTTGCGAAGGCAATGGAAGCTAATTGTCTCACTATACTTCTTTCTCCATCACAGCCGATTATCCACCTCGTTCGCAGAGTTCCGATGTTACACTTTACCAGTAATTCATCTTGCGAATTTACAGATAATTGTTCTTGGAAAGAGAGAAGTTCACAATCTCGAATAAGTGTAACGCTCGGAAGAGAAGCAAGCTTCGCTTCTAGAATTGCTTCGGTTTTCCATTGGGGCAATGAAATTGCAAAAGGAAAAGAGTGTTTCAATCCTTGAAAGGTGAATGTACCCAAGGGATACTTAGTTCCATGTAACAAGATGGAGTCAAGCTTCTCGCCCTTAGATAAAACCTCTGGCAAAAGACCCAGGTGATCAAAAAGTGAAAGGCTGGGCGGAAGAATACCAATTGCCCGGCTTATTTTTGATGGTCTCTGTCTCTTTTCAATCAGCAACACTCTTTTGCCCTGCATTCCCAAGCAAGCAGCTAGAAAAAGTCCCACAGGGCCGGCTCCGCAGATCAAAAAGGGAAAGGTTTCATTTTCAACAGCCTTGCTAAAGGGCTTTTCCTCTGCTTTGCTTCTTTTACCCTGTTCCAGGTTTAAGTTTGATTCAAAATCACTCAAGCGAATTTCCATAGACTAGATTATCGACTGTTTCATTTAGAGGTCATTCGATGAGTATGAAAATGGATTTGAAGCATGGATAAGCCTAGAGTCGTCATCACCGGTGTTTCCCTACGTTCCGCCTTAGGAGATAGTCCCGAGAAACTACAAAAGGAATTGATGAAGGGAACTTATGGCTTTAGAACAAAGAAATTTATAGGAGGGAATGATTTTGGATTCGGTGCTTTTTTTGATGAGGTGGAATTTCCGGATTGGATACAATTAACTCAAAGACCTTTTCTGGGTCCTTTAAGTTTACTCAGTCTCACCTGTGCCAGGGAGGCCTTGTGGGCAGCGGGTTTTGATGTTTCACATTTATCGCCTTCATCACCTTCAACCTTTCAATTGGGAGAAAAATGGGGTGTCATTGTGGGTTCTGGTATGCTCAACCTAAGTGATTTGGAATCTAATTATCGGGATTATTTCATAAAGCAACGCCCAGTTGCCCCAAGCACCATTCCAAAATTTATGGCCAATGCAGCAGCCAATCAAGTCAGTCTGCAGTTTGGTACCCGGGGAACATGCCATATGCTAGCTTCTGCCTGTTCCTCAGGAAGTAGTGCGGTGGCAGAGGCAGTGCACCTTATTCGCTCAGGTCGGCAAGAAGGGGTGATTTGTGGCGGCGTAGATCTCTTAGG
>JBBQAD010000232.1:0-6097 GCA_038315885.1 Fibrobacteria bacterium
ATCAGGTGTACTCGACTTGTTAGAAAAACTGTATGTTAACGGTTCTAGTTCAGTGAAATCCAGTTTAGCTTTGGCGGTTCAGAACAAAAAAAAGCTTTATCACCTCGCTGGGTCCCCTCGTTTAAGTGAAAATGTAAGCAACAGTCTCTTCAAAGGATTTATTGCAGCATCCATTTTACACTGCTTAGATGAAAACTGGCTAAATGAGCAGACCCAGGAAATTCGTGAACTCATGCGATCTGTGTGGACCGCGATTACTTTGAGTCCACTGCTTCTAGATTCTGAAGTAACATGTTTGTTGTGTAATAACGATCGTTCCGCCAATGGTGAACAAAAGTGGTTGCATAAAAATGGGTATGTAACCGGTAAAGATATTTCATTGTTATCGTTTGATAACGATTACACTCAGTCGGGGCTATCCTTCTCAACAGTAGACTCTGGTTTTACTAGCCTGGGCTATCAAGCCTTTCACCACTTACTGGGCGACTTGCCGGGAGGCACTGATACAAACAAGCGGCAACAGAAGGATGTTCCCGCTGTACCTTTTGTGGTGGACCGAGCTACGGTTGTTTATATGTCTGATAGAATTAGATGAAGTGAGATGAATCAATAGAATAGTGCTTTTGAAGCTACTGCTTTGGTATCATGGAATCAAAAATCACCCCATGAACTCGAAATGCGAACTATCCTCAGCAAAAAACCAAATTCTGCGTCCTCAGAAGGAGATCAAATGTGCCGCATTGAAAAACCAGTGAAACGGGCGACTCATCGTATCCAAATCCAATTTTTAATACTGTTAACATTAGCAATAAGCTCCCTGTACGCTAAGCTCGATAAAATCGTCCCATATGGAGAACAATATCCAGGAACATGGCATGACCTGCCCTCCGGCTGTACCGGTTGGGTGCCTGAAGGCGTCGTGACAGTCAAGGGCATTTTAGTGGGTGAAATGAAAAACCATAATGGAACAGTTTTAGCTGCTCTGCATGACTTTGCGATTGTGGATTACGATGATCCCGCCCCAGCGACCAAGGCCGCCTGGGATGCGATTTTCAATTCACTAGCAGAAAAATCAGGTAAAGCGGAGATCAAGTCGGCTCCTTTTTTAATCAGCTGTGGGTCTCGGTTCTCAGGTCTGAGTGTAGACCTTTGCGAGGCTTATGGAAAGAGCCGTTGCCTCGCCTATCGTTCAGGCCAACCGGGCAATCCAAGTCCAGGTGGTACAGAGATACCTCGCGTTGTAGATGCTGAGAACAGCAACAAATTCACCCTGGCGGGAGCCGACCTTTGGAATAAAATAAAATCCTTAAGGGGCAGTGACTCACCTGTAACAGCGATCCCTCAATGGGGCTGGCCACACGGGAGTTATTCGAATCGAGATTATATCCTACCCTTTTTTGACTGGGCCATGAACGAACGAGCAGGTGGCAAAAGCTTTGATCAAACAAGCGCCTGGTCTGGTGATCCTTCATCTTGGAATGGCGAGTGGCCAGAGATTAAACAGGGTAACGATAAAAACTGGGTGTGGCTGCCCAATAAAGATTTGGCTTATGTCTGGAAAGCCTATGTAACTCGGCATCCCACCCTCAACAATAAAAATAACCCCTGGGGCGTCAGTCATGTTGGTGGGGCTGGTACCACTTATGAATTGGCATCGCCTCCGCAGGTCTTTGTAAACACTCCCGTCAGACCCTATAACATTAAATCTGATCTGGCGAGTTACTATCCAGTGTTTCCCCAGGATACTAATCTTGTTTTTACAGTTAGCGGCGCGGGGTATGCCGACATTGATTCTATCGAATTTTTTGACGCCTCAAGCTCCTTTTCACTACAAGCAGGAAATACAGATCGAATTTGGGTGGCTGCTTATCAATTTAAAAGCTCGGGTGTGAAATCCATTCATGTTCGATTAAAGCTCAAGAACGGTACCAGAATTCAATCGCGCCCAGCGACCTGTTTTGTTGCTGATCTGAAAGCCAAGAGTGCTGGACCTGCAACACCTTCAACCCAATTTATTTCTGCAGTTATGGGTGCAGATTTTGACGCCATTCGAGCCCCCTCATGGGATTGGGCCAAAGGGGGCACTCCGAGCTCAACTGTAACACCTATCAGCGAGAGTTCTATTGAACTTCGGGGAAATGGCGATGGCTTTTACTGGTGCTGGGATAGGGCTGCCATTGCTTACATGCCATCCCCCACACTTACTGGCGACTTTATATTAGAAGCCCGCATCAAAAATGTGTCCGAGATGGCGAAGGGTGCGCAAATCGGAATTGCCGTAAAAGAAGATCGTGACTTAAGAGCCCCTGTGATATCGCTTCGCTGGGATAATATCATTAATTCACTGACCTGGTTTAACAGAACAACTCTTAAAACTGTTATTAGTGTTCAGGGAGCGGGTGGAGATCACTTAGGCGACAAACACCCTTCATGGGGCGGAGAGATACCTGGGTCACGCTATGATTCAATCTGTCTGGGCCAAGGCTATTGGAACAAATTTGGCAGCGAAACCAGCCCTGACGGTGTTAGCCTCAAAATTGAGCGGTCTGGAAAAAGCTTTACTATTTATTATAAGAAATCGGGAGGCTGGGAGGCGATTACACCCAATTCCATTGGCAATAAACCGCGAGTGTTATCCCTTCCTGAGGTCAGGCAGGCGACACCTGAAGGTAAAATCTTCGTTGATACAATTGGGCGTGCTTGGCCAATGCTATACGTTGCCGGTGGAGATCCCGGAGAATCGTTTACGACGGCTATTTTTGATAACATCAAGTTAACAGCTTCTCCTGTTTCGCTTAACAATTCAGAGAAACAGTTGGACCCAAATCTCTTCTTACGATACCGTGTGCAGTCCGCATCTCAAAGCTGGAATATCTCAATTCCAGCAACGTTGGCATCACTATCAACCCATATCGAAGTGCTTGATAGCAAAGGAAGAATTCTTTCAATCGGCAAAATCGAAACAGGTCTCATAACACTGAAAGATTTTCATCCTAGAGGGCTGGCATGGATTCGGCTTAAGAGCCCTAGCCAAACCTGGAGTCATGTTTTGCATCCTGGTGGCTTGAGTTTAATGTGAAGACATTGGCGTGAAAGAGTTATTAAACAGATGAAAAAGAAGGCGTAGCGGGTATTGATCGTATTTTGTGAGCCATGAAAGCCAAGACACCCTGAAATAAACCTATTTCTAAATAATGGCTAAAACTGCTAAGTCACCTTCCGAAACGTTACACCTCGCATGGACACTCCGGGGTGAGGGCAAGTATTCAGAGTCCGCTAAGCTTCTGAACGAACTGGACGATACACTTCCAGATGATGCGTACAATCATTTGGGTCGTCTTAATCACATTAAAGCCCAACTCGTGCGCGACGCAGGAAAATTAAAGCCTGCCCTGGACTTGTATACACTTGCACACGAACATTACAAGCTGGCCAAGAATGCAGATCGCATGGCCCATTCCCTTAGGCATGTTGCTGATGTATCCACTGAACTTGGGGAGAATGACAAAGCGCTTGCTTGTTACCAAAAGTCGATTGCCCTCTATAATGAACAATCAGAGTATTCCGTTGGAGATAAACAGAATGCCTTGAAGCAGTATGCTGTGCTATTGAAAAAACTTAAGATGGACAGGGAGTATCATGCGGTTCAGCGGGAATTGGCGGAGCTCAAGGGTACATAGCACCGAAAGTTGGTGGGCATTGCCTTCGGCGCGCGCCTGGGGTTCCTGAACACGCATTAAGGCTCGGTAATGGGACCAGCTTAATTGGGGGTGAAAGTCCTGTTGCCGTAATTTGCCACCTGCTGGCTGATGGATTGACTCCAGCTGGGTAGATTCATCACCCGCCGGGTGATGAATTGTCAGCCGATGAGAGAAAACTTGATAAAATTGGCGAAAATAGCGCAAATTCGTGCCTGAAAAACCGCTTTTGAATCTTTTTTGCAGCTGTCCGGAGAGGCTTGGTCGCCGTATTCAGCGCGCCCATCGCCTCCTTGTAGGGCCATCATAATTTCGAGGCCAATCAGCAAGCGCTCCATTTCAAGTAATTTCGTTTTATATACCAAACAATATAATTAACTTATCGTTGTTTTTATCAAACGATTTAAAGTATAATTCGTTTTATGCAAAATACGAAATTAGATACAACTTTAAGCGAAATTGCCCAAGAATGGCTTGAATGGCCCATTCCACGTGGTATTCCTAGGAAATCCACCATTGAGTGGAATGCCTCAGACCCCATCACAACCTTGATCGGCCCTCGCCGTTGCGGCAAGACCTGGTTTTGCTTTGAAATCATGCATCAGCTCCTGGAGCAGGGCATCCTACGGGGAAATATTCTGTATATCAATTTCGAGGACGAGCGACTGTCACCCTCGACTGGCGAAGAGCTTACACGCCTGCTGCCTGTTTACATGGAGAATTTTCAACCATCAGAGCAACATGCTATTTGGTTTCTGCTGGATGAAATTCAGAATATGCAGAATTGGTCAAAGTGGGCTCGCCGTATAACAGATCAAAATCAAAACATTAAACTGGTGTTAACAGGATCATCGGCTAAAATGCTGGCCAGCGAAATTGCAACCGAGCTGCGCGGAAGAACACACACCATCCAAATCCTTCCTTTTTCATTTTCTGAATACATCAGAATGCATACAAGTCTTTCGTTTGAATCAGAAGCAAGAATTCATTTGGGTTCTAAACCCCCTTTGTATTTAAAGGAGTTTAAGCAATACCAACAAATCGGGGGGTATCCAGGCATAAAAAAAGAGAGCTGGCTGGAGACATTACAAGAATATTATCGGGTGATTTTCCACCGGGATATCACAGACCGCCATCGGATTCGAGATACACGAACTCTGGATGCTTTCCTAAAAATCCAGCTGTCTCGTTTTGCTGCTCTCAGTTCGATCAGTAAACTGGAAAAGGAACTTAATGCCATGGGTTTCCCAGCCAATAAATCCACGTTAAACGAATATTTTCATCATGCTAAAGATGCTTTTCTGTTTTTTGATGTCCCGATTTACAGTCCAAAGGTCAAAAATCAACTGTTATATCCGAAAAAGGTTTATGCCTACGATCAGGGCTTAGTCAATGCCATTCGGTTTTCTGCAAGCCGGGATACCGGACGTTTACTTGAGAACATGGTGGCCATCGAGTTAGCCCGAAATCATGCCCTAAACAGCTTGTTCTATTATTCAAACAAACATGAATGTGACTTCATCGTGATCGAAAGAGAACGCGTCGTCCAAGCCATCCAAGTTTGTGAGAGCATGTCACTGGAAGCTACGAAATCGCGCGAAGTCCGGGGTCTGCTAGAAGCGATGGACAGTTACAATCTGTCCGGAGGATTGATTCTTACTGAACGGGAGTATGGTGATGAAACACATGAGGGAAAAGAAATTCGTATTAGACCCTATTGGTTATGGGCTTTAGATAAGAGTTATTGACGGAAATGGTAACACAGATTCAAGATTCCCAAATATGGGTGCCAGCCTATTGTTACATAAGCATAGCACGAAGTGACGCTGTGTTAAGTCAGAAACTATTTCTTACCCACGATAAACAGTGGTCTGGCAAGTAGGCGCGTGCCAGATGCATCCACCACGGTGATGAAATAACTTCCCGCATCCAGACCCGCCGGTCGTATCTCTACCAAACTGGCATCTCTTGATTTTTTGGAGCTTCTATGCACTCTACCTTCGGCATCCACAATCTGTAACTGAACTGCTTGAGTTAAAGCCTCGTCTGTAACGATACCAATTTTGAATCTGGCCTGTTCTATACGGATGCCTGCTCCACGTCCAGTATAAGCTTTACGAACCTGCTGTTGATCGCCAATGGAAACCGTTGGGCGTTCTCCATTCAAATTGTCTTTCGGATTGGTTGTGCTCATGACAAAACCGGGTCCGACAACTTGACCGTTATTGTATACGATAGGGGCATTCACAGCAACACCACCATATTGCCAGTTACTCTTACCTTCTGTACCCCGTTTATCATTTAGTTGCGCCACTGTTGCATTCCACATTGTTGTTCCATTATCAAGGTCCAAGGCCCCGGAGTACAAACCACCATCAGCAGTGCTTGAGCGCCCCGCC
>JBBQAD010000289.1:0-5238 GCA_038315885.1 Fibrobacteria bacterium
GGCGGGGCAAGAAATGCAGGATGTTTTAGAAAGCTATCTCGCCGAAGAATTGTAATTCCGATGTTATCAGTAAAAAATCACAGGCTGAGATTAATGGGTGAGTTACCGTGAGTTTCATTGTCTATTCAAATAGCACCAGAGTGATACTTCCCATTCGGGTCAAGAGTTCCACAGATGCAGAAGCTCCTACTTTAACTTCAGTTTTGATCAGTCAATCCAAACCGGGAGGACACTTCCGGCAAATATCGATAGAACTTTCACAGCCCGGTCTGGAACGGCCTTTTTTAGGTGACCGTTGGGGTTTTGACTGGCGGGTAGATGGAGAGAAACATCAGGCTTGTTGGTTGGGATTTCCCAATACCTTTTTTAGTAGTTCTATCGATCCCTGGAGTCTGGTGCTGGTCGAACTGATAGGTCACTTGCCTGGTGTAACAGAAGAAGATTTTAGCATGGGTCGAATTGAAATAACCGTGCATCCCTCTCCAGAACTGGTTAGGGAACAGGGAAGTGCGGCTTGGGTTCCAGACTCAAGACCAAAAGTCTACCCCAAGATATAGCTTTTCAAGCTTTAGATAGATTTTTCAATGTTATTTCTATTGGAATTCCAATTGTACCTTCGCTTTACTTTCTTGTTAGCTTCCCACATATTTTAGAGACTACAACTAATGTTTACTGGCTGATTTTCGCCTTGTAGGTAAGAGCAAAACGGTTATTGGGTTCTAGGCTTAAAATTTTATCAAGCGCTTGAAGTGCTGCTTGTTTTTCTCCCAATTGATTGTGTGTCACCGCTAATCCGCCCAAGGCCAATATTTGTTCTCGTGCTCCAATCTCGAAATAGCTAAGCGCATGAGAATAACACTCATTGGCTTCTTTTTTCTTACCCAAGTCATTAAAATCATCGGCCATTTTGAGGCATTGCGTGGCATCACTTGGCCATTGACCTGCTTTGAAGGCTTCGCTTATGGTTTTCTCGCGAGCTGCCGATACTTTAGCATTGCCCTTGTAGACGATGGCCGTAGATTGAGGCGCTGAATTGTTACCGTTCTGAGTAATTTCTTTGGCCTCAGAAACGGCTGGTTTTACTTCTGGAGATTCTGTTGCTTTAGTTTCCCTTTCACCTAAATCCATTTCTTCTGAAACTGTTTCACTATATGATTTTGTCTTTAGGGGACTGTTCACTTCTTGTGGCTTATTCAAATGATTCACTATAAAAAGCACCCCGCCTGCGGCGAGCACCGCTCCTAAGCCCACCAGAGCCCAAACTATCCACTTAATTCCCCCTTTTGGACTCGCACTTGCCCCTACAAAGGTTTTATTGCCTTGGTTTTTAAATCCAAATTGAGTATTACTGGCTTCTAGCTTCGGTGAAGAGGCTGCATAATTTTCGTCCTCTAACGAAAAAAGGGTATTCTTTGTGGCTTCCGGGGGAGGGATCACTGTCCGCCCAGAGTTCCAGGAAGTTTGATTACGATTCCTTGCGGCATCATCGCCCCGAAAAAAATCCCCTCCGCTCGAAGGGCTAATGGCTTCCTTTTTTTCAGAACTTTCCGGAAAAAAACTGGAGACCGGATTTTGAGCAGTATACCCCGTCGAGGGAGGAACACTGGATACCGTTTTAGTATCTGAAAAAAAATCAATTTCTTCCTCGGAATCTTGCTTTCCGGCAATTGGTGCATTCCAGGCAGGTGACGCAGTAGAGGCAGGAGTAGCAGAATCATTAGACGCACCGGTAGAGTCGACAAACAGGGCATCTGCTTCATCCCCCTGATCGAAGAAAGCGGGTTTACCTACTAAAGTTTTCGCGGACAATGATGATTTTGATTCATCGGGAAGCGGCAGTGTTTCATTACTGGATATCTGAGTGCTTTTTGATAAAGTGTTTACATTGGCCGCACTATTACTTTGACGTGGTGGGAGAGATTGAATGGTCTCACTGATATTCCAAAGGGCGTCGGCAAAGGCAGCAGCACTGACAAAACGTTCTTCTATTTTGGGATGCATGGCCTTGCTAAGAAAACGAAAGAGTTCCTGGGGAAAACTGGCAAAGGATTTTTGTAGGTCGGCGACATTAGAACTGGGATGTTTGGCGCTTGCTAAGAAAAAAACCAGCCCGCCCATCGAATACAAATCACTGGATGGATACACCGATTGACCCCGAATCAAAATTTCGGGAGCACTATAGCCCAAATATTCTGGTCTTTGGGGCAAGGAGCCCACTCTATCCTGCGCGCTGGCAGCCCTTGGGTCCCAGTCGCAGAGTTTGGATACCAATACTCCGCAGATTAAATTATCCGGATGAATATTTAGATGCTTTCCTCTTTGATGAAGCTCGGTTAATCCCTGACAAACCTGCCACAATATTTCAATGCCCTTACTGTAATACCAGTCTTGCGACTCATTTTTTTTCTGCCAGACACGAAATGAATCTCCTTCAGCATATTCGCGCAAACAATAAACTTTTTCGCCATCCTGATTAAGCTCAGTAATTTTGGCCAGATTATCGTGGATGTATTCAGCGGCAGCATTTGCTTTTAAGAAAAAATTAGCTGAATTAAAATATTGCCTACTGATTTCAGTTCGATACAATTTCAAACAACTGCGTTGGCTTCCAAAATTTTCTGAGACCAAATAACTTTGAGCTTGTGGCGATTCACCCAACACGCGTTCAATCACGTATTTGTTGCCGACCACATCACCTTGTTTAAGCAGAGAATTTTCGTTCATGCGAGTCCAATAAATAAAAGAATGATAAAGGAATGAGCACCTTCGCGCTTCGCGTCTGCAAAAATAAAATTAAGTTATCTAAACACCTTCATTTTCAAGGTAAATTCAGGAGATTATGCTTCAAGTCAAGCTAAGCAATCGAATTCAGGAAGCAATGGAAGAAGGATTAATTCTTCTTCAAGACCTCATAGCGGATTCCAAAAAGATTACGATACTCTCTCAAATGGGGGAGAAGCTGGCCGATGTGTATCGCAATGGGGGAAAGGTGATTGCCTGTGGAAACGGCGGTTCATCGACTGATGCCAGTCATTTTGCTGAGGAATTGACTGGCCAATTCAGAAAACCAAGACCGGCCTTACCTGCAATCGCACTCACCGATGCAGCTCATATTACTTGTGTTGCCAACGATATGGGATTCGATGAAATATTTTCGCGAGGGGTCGCTGCTTTTGGTAAAAGCGGAGACATTTTACTGGCTTTAAGCACGAGCGGAAATTCACCCAACATTATTCGAGCCGTAGAAGAAGCAAAATCGAAAGGCCTATCTGTATTTTTGTTTTTGGGCCGAGATGGGGGAAAACTAAAAGGAAAAGGTGATTTCGAGTTCTTGGTTCCTGGTAGTACCAGTGATAGGATCCAGGAGCTGCATATGATGGCATTGCACATAGTAATTGAATGTGTTGAACGGATTCTCAATCCTGAAAATTATTTAGAGTGAAATAAATACCTCAAAAATGAGCTTGAATGAGGTCTGGATAGAGAAATTTGTGAAACTTCAAGCGAAATAAGCTGCCATTCTTTATAATAAAAAAAGTTCTGCTGTGCTGCTGTGAACAACCACTTAAGCGCAAATTTTGAAAGGTTTATGGATGAAACCCAATTTCAGATGGAAGAAAATTTTAGCTATTGGATCGATGTTGTTTCTGCTTGGTATGGCAGGAATGTTACAGTCCTGCAAAAGCAATGATTCAAAAGCATCAGAAGCTGCCAGCACAAGCATTGTAGCCGAGTTCTTGCCTACAGTCGCCCCCTTAGACTCCCTGGTGAAAAAAGTTCGCATGGGAGAATCGCTACAACGAATCGTTCAGAATTTTGATGTCAATACGGATGATGCCAATACTCTGATGCTGAGGATTCAAGAATGTTTTAAGGAAAAAATCTATCCTGGGCAGCAATATTTAGGGGTTTTCTCGAAGAGTGATAATGATATCCGCATTGAAGAGTTTCAAATTGAGAGTTCTGATGCGACGGTACTGTGGTCATGGGTTAAGCAGGAATCTAAAGCGGCGCAAAATGAATGCACTTGGGATTTTAAAACCGATTCACTACCGACTTTTCGTGATACATCCATGGTTAAAACCACACTGCAAAGTAGCCTTTATGAATCTGTGATGGCCTCGGGTGAATCACCGGCCTTGGTGCAGGAGCTGATTCGTTTATTTGCTTGGGACATTGATTTTTTCAAGGATCCCCGGCATGGTGATGAAATTCAAGTGCTAGTAGAGAAACGCTATGATTACAAACAGCGTTTTCAGGGTTATGGAAAAATCCTGGCAGCTAATTATAAGAATCAGGGTCGGGATTTCTGGGGTATCGATTTCAAGGACAATTATTATGGACTGGAGGGCAAAAGCCTGGAAAAAATGTTGCTCAAGGCTCCCTTGAATTACACTCGCGTTTCTTCTGGTTTTAGTTTGGCTCGTTTACATCCCGTACTTGGGAAATACCGCCCCCATTGGGGAATCGATTATGCTGCTCCGACAGGAACACCCGTGTTTGCAGCAGGAGATGGCCGGGTGGATTACTTAAAATGGGTCAATGGCTATGGTAACACGGTAAAAATAAAGCATAATGGAACATATACTACCTATTATGCTCATCTCAGTCGCTTCGCAAAAGGTGTCAAACCTGGCTCTTACGTAAAACAGGGTCAGGTGGTCGCCTATGTTGGAATGACAGGACTTGCTTCAGGGCCCCATTTGGATTACCGCATCGAAGAAAGCGGACGTTTCATTAATCCTGCTAATCTAAAGACTCAAGCTAAAGAGGGTTTGAATGCCAATGACATGCAAGCTTTTATACAAATTCGTGACCGATTTTTAAAATCATTAGATGGCATTGCTACTGGTACAATTGCAGGAAAAACCATTCCAGATCACAGCGAAGAGTCTTAACCCCTAGTTCTTCCAACTTTTTGGCAGCCTGATGTATACAAACCAGGCCGAAAGTATTCCGATGCTATCTGCTAAAAAATCCAACAGAGAGACTTCCCTTAAGGGAATAAAGGATTGATGAATCTCATCTGATAATCCATATCCAATTCCAATGGCAATCCCAAGCCAATCCACCATGGGTGCAAACTTTTTTTCAGCACCTTTAATACTCAATCTTCGACGAATCACAAAACGCCAAAAAAGGCTCTGCCCCAGGACAAAATAGGCCAGCCAGTGTGCTAGTTTATCAGAAGCAAAAAAGGCAGGAAGCTTTAAATCATCGCCCTGTTGATGTGATAAA
>JBBQAD010000248.1:0-5779 GCA_038315885.1 Fibrobacteria bacterium
TGAGCTCGACCCGGGATACTGTGTTCGAGAGCCTTAAATACTTCAGGGAACAAAGTGATAATATCAATTCTCATACAGCTCAGCGAGTCTGTCCCAGAGGACAATAACTTTTTTTTCTGATTTTTGAATTTCTTTAACGAATCCAGGAACCCACGGAATCGTGATTTCTTTGCCCTTATAGTCAACCAGAATCAGTTCATTAGCTGCATTTTCAATAACTTGTGTAACAGGCCCAATTGTTTCACCTTGTTCGGATACAGCGTCGAAGCCTATCAGGTCAGATATATAGATGAGATCCTCTGGTAAAGGCAAACGGTCTTCTGAATGGATTAACAATTCGCAGCCGGATAATTCTTTGGCTTTTTCAGGAGTTCGAAAACCTTTAAACTTTAGAAACCAATACTCTTGGTGTAAGCGACTGCCGCGCACTTCCAGCGTTTGTGCGGGTGTTAATTTGGATTTGCGGTAAAAAACTTTTTTTAAATCTTCATGTCGGTCTAAGTCAAAACTGCTGGGCTCAACTTTTACTTCACCAACCAGACCATAGGGTTTTAGAATTCTCCCAATACAGATATAGTCAAGCTCATTAGTCGCTTGTTCTGGTTGTGATTTTATCTCGTCTTTTTTTTTCTGTTCCACTGTTACAGATTCCGAAGTTTTGCCTCAACTACCGAATAAAGTTTGTGAAAAAATGCCGTATCCCTAAAACATCCGTAAATAAAAAATCCCGGTCAAACCGGGACTTCAGCATCGATGTTACACTGGCAATCCAGTGCTAAAATTTTGAATTCCAGACCCTTAGATATTAGGCCGCTGTTCCAGCTGTAGCTTCGGCAGCTTTAGCTTCCTTGGCTATTACCTTTTTGCTTTGCTTAGGTTTCTTTGTCTCGAAGGGTCTAGCTTTGAGTTCAGTTTCTGATGTTGCTGTATTTTTACGAATATTCTCGAATTTTTCCATCAAACCTTGATGATGAAACAAAGAACGCACAGCATCAGAGGGTTTTGCACCAGCTCCGAGCCATTTTAGGGCGCTGCTTTCATCAATTTTGACTGCAGGAGGTGTCAATTTGGGATCATAAGTGCCGATTTGTTGTAAGAAACGACCCGTTGAGGTATTTCTAGAATCAGCGACCGAGATACGATAAAAAGGAACATTTTTGCGGCCATACCGGGCCAAACGAATCACTACTGCCAAGATTTCCTCCGAAGCTATAAGGTGCGCAATCTTAGCAATTTTCAATTTTTGTTCAAGGTTTGAAACTGAGTTCGGATTTTTAAGAATTTTCCTATTGGATTCATCCCCAATTTAGCGCTTTTAGTTGGTCTTTTTTAAAGGAAAATTCAATCGAAAAGCGATAATTAAGGGTTTCTCATCACAAATTGAATGAGTGGTGCAAAATTATGACTGTCAGCTTGCTGTAGTGAATTGATGTAATCTCTACGTATTTCTTGTGGGGATGCTTTCAAATGCAAGCCCCAAGTAAAACGATCTAAATCTTTTTGTTGCATTAGGGTATCGACAAAAAGTCGAGCATGCCTTCCATTCCCATTCGCAAAGGGATGAATGCATACGAGCCGATGATGTACCCGTGCACCGAACTCAATTGAGTTGAAAATATTGTTTTCATCCCAATATTTAATATCATCGAGAAATGCCTTGAGTTGAGGGACTATCTGAAAAGAAGATACACCGATGTTCTTATCTGAAAGGCGAAAGCGTCCGGCCCACTTCCATGTTTTCTGGAACATTCTTCGATGTAATTTTTGAATAAAACTGATTGTTAGTATTGTCTTTATTTTTTTGGAATGAAGCCATTTTGTTGCTTCTAAAATGTTTTCTTGCTCCCATTCATTGAGTTCATTCAATGTTGTCAGGTGCTTTGGAACGAGCTCATGTTGTTCTTCAATTGATAACGGAGTTTGGCCATAGTGATATGCGTGTTCTAATCCCACAATCGCTTGTCCATGGTGGCGATTAGATCATCAGCATAGGCTTTGACTCTACTTTTGAGTTTATTGCGACCTATTTGCTGTGCTTCGAGTGACATACTATGATCAATAGTTGAAAGATCCGTGATTGCAGCTTCAAGTGCCTTGGATTTAATGATTGCATGCATATTTTTTCTGGGTACAAATGCATAGATCAGGTCGCAATCAAATTCTGCGGCAACTCGTTTTAGCGAAGCTAGGGTAATGGTACCAGCAAGCTCCGATTGCTCAAGTTTTCTAAATCCGGGCTGTGAGAGCCTTAATTTTTTCGCTAATTGATCCTGAGAAATATTCAAGCTGCTTCGAAAATAAGAGATCCAGGATTTTGGTGCCTTAGGTAGCTTAGCTAAACGAAATTTATTGGTTTTTTCAATAAATTGGGCCATTTTCAAGGAATTAAATAATGATTTGCTCATAACCTAAAAGTAATAATTTTCTCAAAAAAATATAACCTATAGGTTATTAAAATCTGTACCTTTTAAGCAAGCATTTCTTTTGATCCTTTTAACTATCGCAAGAGGGTAGAAACAAAAATCAGCTTAATCTTCCCTCTACCCAAAGCCGCCCATTTTACCCATCTCGGCCATTTTCTTCATTTTGCTGAAGGCGCCGCCAGAGTTCAATTGCTTCATCATTTTTTGCATCTGCTCAAATTGTTTCAGCACTTGATTGACTTGTTGCAGCGAGGTTCCTGAACCATCGGCAATGCGTTTGCGTCGGCTGCCATCAATTACTCTGGGAGCCTGCCGTTCTTGGATTGTCATGGAACTTAAGACGGCTTCTACATAGACCAATTGTTTCTCGTCCACATTGGCGTTGGCCATCTGGCCCATGCCGGGAATCATTTTCATGATGTCACCAATCGAACCCATTTTCTTGATTTGTCGAAGTTGCTGCAAAAAATCATCCAGATCGAATTTGTTCTTGCGGAGCTTTTTCTCTAATTGCTTCGCTTGTTTTTCGTCAAAAACTTCTTGGGCCTTTTCGACCAAGGTGACGACATCGCCCATGCCCAAGATGCGGGAGGCCATTCTATCGGGATAAAAAAGTTCTAGAGCATCGGGTTTTTCACCGGTACCGATGTAACGAATGGGTTGCCCCGTGATACTGCGAATGCTGAGGGCAGCACCGCCTCGCGCGTCGCCATCCATCTTGGTGAGAATAACACCTGTGAATCCCAATCGATCATAAAACACCTTAGCGATGTTAACGGCCTCTTGCCCCGTCATGGCATCGGCCACAAAGAAGCGTTCTTGGGGTTTGGTCGCAGCGATCAACTTTTCCAATTCCACCATCATGTCATCATCGATTTGCAAGCGTCCCGCAGTATCATATATGACGACATCGAATCCATTTTCCAGGGCATACTTTTTAGCATGACTGGCTATCAGAACCGGATCAGTCTTTCCCTCTTCAAATACCGGAATTGACAAGGCCTTACCCAATGTTTGTAACTGTTGAATAGCTGCCGGGCGATAAATATCACAGGCGACCATGAGGGGATTCTTTTTTTTCTTGGAGCGCAGATGCAGTGCAAGTTTGGCCGTAGCGGTGGTTTTTCCTGAGCCTTGTAGTCCCATCATGAGAATCTGAAAAGGTGGGGATCCTTGAAACTGAGGCTCTTTGGCTTCTCCACCAAGGAGTTCCACCAATTCGTCATACATGATTTTAACGAGCAACTGACCAGGTGAAACAGAAGAGAGTACCTCGGTACCCAGAACTTTTTCTTTAACCTTGGCAATAAAATCTTTGGAAGTCTTGAAATTGACATCAGCTGAAAGAAAGGCCACACGAATTTCGCGTAAGGCATCCGCGATGTTTTCTTCACTCAGGCGACCTTGGCCGCTGAATTTCTTGATGACGGAATCCAGCTTTTCCGATAGTTGTTCAAACATGCTTGCTCCTCATCAAATAGTCCTGCTTAATAGTACTAGTTGAATCATTCAATGACTTTGCCAGAACCGAAGCTGGCAGCTTATGAAAAACGCCAAATTTATTAACTTTCCATCCTTAACAGATTTAAAGGCCGAAAGGGATGTGCCAATGCTAAAAGTATATACGATGAAAGACGGAACCATGGCTGCGCTAAAGAAAAAGACCGTGGCCGTCATTGGATACGGTAGCCAGGGACATGCCCAGGCCCAAAACCTCCGCGATAGCGGTGTCAAGGTGATCATTGGTCAACGCAAGGGTTCTGCAAATTACAAGCTCGCTGTAAAACATGGTTTTAAACCCGTTAGTGCTGCCGAGGCTTCTGCTCAGGCTGATGTGATACAAATTCTGTTGCCTGATGAAGTGCAACAGTCCGTCTATGAGAATGACATTCTTCCCAATTTGAAACCAGGCAAATGTTTGATATGGTCCCATGGCTTCAATATCCATTTCAAAATCATCACTCCACCCAAAGATGTCGATGTAATCATGGTGGCTCCCAAAGGCCCGGGTCATTTAGTTCGCAGTGAGTTTTTGAAAGGCGGCGGCGTCCCTTGTTTAATTGCTGTGCAGCAAGATGCCAGCGGTTCAGCCAAACAAATCGCCTTGGCACATGCTCGCGGCGTCGGTGGACTTCGCGCAGGTGCCATCGAAACCAATTTTAAAGATGAAACCGAAACTGATCTTTTTGGCGAACAGAGTGTGCTCTGCGGTGGAGTGTCACACTTGGTCAAGGCCGGGTTTGAAACCTTGACCGAGGCCGGCTATCCCGAGGAACTGGCATATTTTGAGTGTATGCATGAGCTAAAATTGATTGTGGATCTGTTCTACCAAGGCGGTCTGAGCTATATGCGTTACAGTGTGAGTAACACTGCTGAATACGGCGACATGGTAAGCGGCCCGCGAATCGTTACCTCCAAGACCAAAGCCGAAATGAAGAGAATTCTCAAAGATATCCAAAGTGGTAAATTTGCGAAGAACTTTTTGACTGAGCTGCAAAGCGGCGGCAAGAAATTCAGAGCCTGGGAAGCTGCTGAAAAACAGCATCCTGTCGAAGTGGTGGGACGCCGGCTGCGAAAGAACATGAAGTGGATTGACTCAAAAGAAGTTTGAGAAAAGACGATTCTTTTTTCATGGAGTCTCCTCTGACAGAGTCCAAATGGACTTTGTCAGATGGCTAATTCTTGTTAAAACATTTTTTAACTCAGTGAATCATTTGTAATGTGATCTACTGATACAGTGAAAACCCGGAATTTTTTCCAAGGAGCCACAATTGGCCGATTCACAGCAGGTTCGTCTTTTAGATAGAAATCACTGCGTCCTCTTGGTCATTGATGTACAAGAACGATTTCGTCCGGTGATTGATCGTTTTGAAGACATCGTGAAGCGCTGCAACATTTTGGTAAAAGGTGCCAAGCGTTTAGGAATACCGGTTTTAGTTTCAGAGCAATATCCTAAAGGCTTGGGAGCGACTGTAACAGAAATCTCAGAAACCTTGTCAGAAACTGAGATACCGATGGCGAAAATGGGATTCAGTGCCTTGAGTTCTTATGAATTGAACGACAAACTTAGATCCCTAGGCAAAAAGCAACTCCTGATTTGTGGCCTTGAAACCCATGTTTGTGTGTTACAGACGGCTATGGAATGCCTGGGTTATTTTCCCAAGGGAGTGTACTTGGCGGTGGACGCCGTTTCTTCGCGGCAACCTGCAGAACGGGAACTAGCGATTCGTCGCATGGAAAGCGCAGGCATTCGCCTGGTATCGAGTGAAGGAGCCCTTTTTGAATGGTTAAGAACAGCTGAAAGCCCAGAGTTTAAGGACTTGCAGTCACTGGTGAAGTAGTGGGTAAATCAATAA
>JBBQAD010000423.1:0-3582 GCA_038315885.1 Fibrobacteria bacterium
CCTGGACTGGACAAACAGGATACTTTGGAGAGAAGAAAAAAACACCAGCGCAATCTATGAGTTTAAAACTCTAGAACTGTTTAGTTCAGTGGCTTATCCCTTCTAAATTCGGACCGCTTTGGGTGATTGGACGGCCGATACAACGGGTGTCGGCTACGGCGTGGGCATTTTTGTTTTCGGGGGATTGTTAACAGTAGTCACAGATTTCGTACTCAGTATGGCAATTCAATCCGACGATCTGAGCAATTAAGTAATTCTAACCCTGGTACCATTGCTTCAAATCGCTTCATAGCTAGCGGCTATGGACTCAATGTTAACAAAGTATTGGCCAGTATTTACCGGGAAATGTATCCTGTCTACCGTAAAATCCTCTATGGATTCGAAACAAATTCAAGCGAAAGGATATCTATGTCATTGCTATCGCTTATAATAACCCTCATCGTCGTCGGAGTTCTATTGTGGTTAGTGAACAATTACATCCCGATGGATGCGAAAATCAAAAAAATTCTCAACATAGTGGTCGTTATTATCGTCATCATATGGCTATTAGTCGCCTTCGGTGTGCTAGGGGAGGCGGGAAATATTCGGGTACCCCGTTTTGATTAAGCCTCAGATTATAGGCACTCAACCCTGGGAGGAACAAGTATGGATAGGGGCAGTGTAATTGTGGCGATTTATCAAACACAGGCAGAAGTTGAATCCGCTTATGCTGAATTTCAGGTTTCAGATTTCGACATGAGTAAAGTATCCATTATAAGTGGAATAAAGAGCGTGTTTCCATCGGACGGCTTGGGACTCCTTGGCGTCGGGCTGCATAGCCTAGGTATACCAAAAGCGAGTATATCGCGTTACGAAGCCGCCGCTAAAAACGACAAGTTTGTCTTAATTGTGAATTGTTCCATGCAAGAAACATCCCAAGTTCGTGAAATCATTCACCGTAGTTCCGCTGAATCACTCGAACAACATCAATCTATGCGGAAGTTCATGACACCAAATTGAATACATCATTTTCAAAACAAAAGAAGGTAAAGCATATGTTATCACTCAAAAAAATATTAGATAAGGGCCCCTTGGCCAAATTCTTGGTTCTCACATTATTTACATTCGGGGCAAAAGCCCAGACAATCGATCCGCCGGTCATCGAAGAAATCGGCCCCAATACCGAGCTCAAAGTCGTGCCCCCTACCAATACATTTTACGGAACCCGGGGTTTAAGTCAAACCAATTCAGCTGAAGCTTTAGGAGAAGGCCGATTGATTTTCGGCTTCAGCGGTTCTTGGTACCAACAACAACGCAACTTTTCTGGAGTTCCCAATAAGGATGCCAATATTTTTGCCGGTATTGGTTCAGCAGCAATCGGGGTCAATCGCCAGATAGATGCATTTGTGTCACTCACTGGTTTTGGTTCCACTGATTATGAAAGCAGTGATGCAGCCGGTATCGGTAGCCTGGGTGGTGGAATACAAGGCACCTTGCCTTTTGAACCCTCTACACCGGTGCGCATGGCCGCTCAGGTCGGCATCTTTCAAGGATTTTCTAAAAATCAAATTGACTCCAATAAAGCTGATGGCTACAACTATTTCGAAACTCGCACCGGCTTAGATTTTACGGCCAAATTGATACAGAGCTTGGTCCTTGGATCAGAAGATCTGGGATTTAAGTTTCACGCCAATGAAGGACTGGTAACTTCAGGTGAATCAGGAACTGACGCGTTGCTGTTGCTAGGTGCTGGTGCACAAATGAATTTGTTTACAACTGTGGTTGGCTTAGAAATGCATTCCCGCACTCCTATAAAAGAGATTGATATAGGCAAAGATCCTTTGTGGATCACTCCATCAGTTCAATTGCGTACTCCGTATAGTATGAATGTAATCCTCGGGGGTGATATTGCTCTTTCCCAAGATCGTGATGATGCGATTAACTCGCGTCCCCTGGAACCCTACCGCCTGTTTGCCGGCCTAAACTTCACTTTCGACACCGAAGCATCAAAACGTCAGGAAATCAAGGATAGGGAAAGACGTGAGGCGGCTGAAAAGAAACGCTTGAAGATGAGTAACATGGAGCTTTCCAGCTCTTTAGTCAAACAAGCCTATGATGACTCCGTAGCCCGTGCTGAGCAACAAGCCCAGGCGGATTCTGCCGCTGCAAGAGCGCAACAAGATTCCGCCAGCATGGCAGAAAAGGCCCGGCAAGATTCTTTGGCATTGGCAGAATCACAACGCAACTTGGCAGATGAAAAATCCAAGCGATCGGAAGCAGAAAAGCAATTGCTCTCTACCGGATTGTTACTCTTGGATGCAGTGTATTTCGAGACCGGAAAGACAGCCATCTCTATTAACTCTAAGCCTTACCTGAACATCATCGCCAAAATGCTGGCTAAGTATCCGAAGCTGCAGATCGAAGTTGCCGGCCATACAGATAATGTGGGTAGTGATGCAACCAACCAAGCCTTGAGCCAGGGACGAGCTGAGGCAGTAGCAATCTATATGGTTGAAGCTGCACCGGAACTGCGTAACGTGCTGACCGCCCGTGGCTATGGTGAATCAATGCCTAAAGCTGACAACCAAAGTGCCGAGGGTCGTTTGAGGAATCGCCGCACCGAATTGCAAGTTACCAATAAGGAAGCCTTGCAAGAATACAATAAGTAATCACAATAAGTAATAAGTAATAATGTATACATAATCCCGTCTTGATGAACTCAAGGCGGGATTTTTTTGTCTAGAATTCCTTCGCCATTCGCAGCATTTTCAGCTTCCGCCTCCAATTCCCGAACCATTCGTGCATCTAATGATGAACTTAAAATGACCGGGTCAAAATCAGAAAGCTTATCCAGATCAATAGCGACACGGTCGCCTTCTTGGCGGAATATTTCCGACTTAGTACTCAGGAAGCGATATGCAGTAAGAATCTGCTTCAGTGTAGATTGATGAGACCTAAGTAAAAATCGAGTCGGGGTATTTAAGCAACAAAGGATTCAATCTTGGCCCTGTAACAGGTTAGGACGAGATACAAAAAAAAGGTAGGCTTTTGCCTACCTTCCAATCCAAAATGAATACAGGAGTGGGATTATTTTAATTGGCGTCTACGTCAACAGCCATCGTGGTTGTAGCTAAAATGGTTGTTCCGGCAGGAATGCTTGCGTCGCCGCCCTGCATCAAGGCAAACAGAAGGCAACAGAATAAGGATAAACCAATGGAAATAACCATTTTGTCATCGCCTTTTTGCTGCTTGCTAGCGTTGATTGGCACAGATTTGCCGTCAACGGTATTGGCAAATTTAAGTGAAATACCAATTTTCCCGGGAATGCCGATGTAATTCCTTTTTGAGGCCAAAATGATTTCCCCAAATGCAGAAGCACCTGATTTGATTACAGTTTTACCGTCGATCACGACATCTTGTGTAACAGTCAATATGACCTGGTCACCTACGTTAGCTGCATCAGAAAGAATGGCTCCTGTCGTGGACAAATTAATGGCGGTTCCAGGAGGAACTTTTACCACGGCCGCTGAAACATTTGAGGTGGTAACGAAAAAAGCGGCGAGAAAAATATTGATACTAAGGCCTCCTGCCACTGCAGCAAAG
>JBBQAD010000182.1:0-7168 GCA_038315885.1 Fibrobacteria bacterium
TGCGCTCGAAAGCTCTTAAGCAAAGGCGCTGATATTCTCATTCATGGCCATATTCACAAAGGATTTATCGAAAAACTGGAGGAAGGACTTTACATCAATACTGGTGAATGGCTTAAAAAGATGACCTATGTCGAAATGATAAATGGAAAATGTGAACTAAAACGGTATACAGCTACTACTTAACCGACCACTGCTTGATAACTTTTATACCGGCTTCCAGACTGGCAACCTTGGGAATCAAAGAAGACAAATGCATCATTCTCCACACAGATTCCACCGAATCAGTTCCTGATACAATCACCAAATGACCCGCTTTTTCTTGCAGCAAGCCGCGCAAGCGAAACATCTCCGTAACTCCGGCACTCCCTAGATGGTGTAACTGCGACAGATCGAGCACCGCATCACTAAAATCAGGCAAGACTTCTTCATAGCTTTCCCGAAAGCGTGCACACTGTTGGGAACTGTGTAACCCTCCGCCTAAAGTAAACACCACTTGTGATGGGTTTAGACGTTGAACAGAAAGATTGAGATCAGGAGGGTCTTGTTTGCGCAAAGAGTTAACATCTACTTTAAAAAGCTCAAGCACATTGGTCGTTTCAAAAAGCATGTAGGCCGAAGTTCCAACATTGATTAAAGTCAACTGAATCGACTTTTCTCGACAAGCTTTAAGCAAATTGAGGAGACCCGATAACATCATCGAGTTTAAAAACTGGCATTCAGATAAATCGAGAATTAGTTCATTTGTACCAGAAGGCACTCGATTTAGTAAATCATTGACAAAGAAATTCATATCCTGAGGACTTAAATTCGAACCTATTTTGACCGTAAATGCCATTTTACCTCACGTTACATTGGCTGAAATCAATCATGTTTGTCTAAAATGCGTCAACAATCTGATTAAGTCACTGTTATTTTTTGTTTAATTCCTGTTTAATTCGTTCTAATTCGACAAAGTCTTCCCGTTGCAGTGCTTCAACTTTTTCAACCAACAGTTCAAGCCGTTTGAGACGGCCCTCATCACTTTTTAAATTAGAATCGATCAGCGAAATAATTTCTTCCGTATCAGCAACACTGGCAAAGTCAGTCATAAACTCCCGAAATTGCACGAGTGCCTGCGAGTGTTCTTCCGAATTGGATTGATTGTATATCATTTTAGGAATCAAACTTTTTAGCAGAAAGCTTTTGATATTACCTTCGAATTTTTCTGAACCCTTCACAGATTGTTCAGTTGAATTTTCAATAGTCCTTAATAAAGAACCGACCTCGTTTTCAAAGCTTTCCTGCTCCTGTTCTCGAAACCGGGCTTGATATAAAATAGGAAAGGCATTGACGCTTAAATGGGCATTATTAATGGACCGATACTGACCCAAGTAGTAAACATCGGCATCTTGATCGAACATTTCCTCGAGAGATTGATACTGACCTACTTTTGCCGGAATGGGTATGAAGTCAGAATTCTTAAGCGATTCTAAGCGCTCTTTGACTGCTTCGGGGTCAAGTGCCCCTTCGAGACCCCCGGTTAATTTAGCCTGGTCGATAATTTCTTCGATTCCTTTGTCTAAGGGAAGTCCGAATTCTTCTCGGAAAAAGTCTTTGATACTGCGTTGCTTGATAAAATCAGCTTGTACACTCAAAATACCATTACGAACAAATTGATGGAGAGAATTTTCAGGATTATTGACTTCTTCACTAATGTATACATAAGCTATTAAGCGTCCCAACAATCTTTTCGGATCGCCCTTCTTTATTTCAATGATCATATCATTGACCTGAATTTCGGCTTATTGAGCTCATTACTGATTGATATACTTCTGAAATAGGTACTCCCTTTTCTAGTGCCGCTTTCCGGCAGCTTTCATATTCTGGCGCAAAACGAACGATCGCTGGTTGCTGGAAGGTGATTCGATTTACAGATACATCACCATATGCACTTGACGCCCGTATTGCCTCTTTTTTGCCGACTTGCCGCGAAACCGAATGGTAGCGAAAGCCCAGAGTGCTTGTTTCCATCACTAACGATTCTGATACAGAGGTAAACTGTTCTTTGGAGACCAAGGCACAAATTTTGGTGGCCAAGCGGCTTTTCTTCATCACAATGGGCTCTTGCCAAACATCGACAGCACCCGCTTTAAAAATTCGCTCTACAGCATAGGCTAGAATTTCAGGATTTGCATCATCCAGGTTACATTCAATTTGGATGATTTCTGAAGTGTTCACATCTTCCATTTCGATTAATTGTAAACGTAATACATTTGCCTGCTTGGCAAAATCTCTTTGCCCTGCTCCTAGCCCAGTTTTTAAGGCACGGTAACTCTTATTTCCTAGTGGGCTTGCCAAGCTTGTTACAATCGCTGTACCAGTAGGAGTACAAAGTTCAGCCTCGATTTCCAGTCTTTTCGAGGGAAATCCTTCTGCTAAGATAGCGGTTGCTGGAACAGGAATGGCCATTATTCCATGCTCTGTCTGGATAGTACCCTGTCCAAAGGTGAACGCTGTTGTATAAAAGTCCTGGATATCCAACATCTTGAAACCTAGACAGGCTCCCGTAATATCTGCAATCGAATCCAAAGCCCCCACTTCATGAAAGTGAACATCTTCGACCGAAAAATGATGCACTCGCGCTTCTGCTTCAGCCAAACGGGTAAAGATTTTAAGGCTTTGTTCGATCACTGCTTTATCCAGATCGGATGCCTGAAGAAGTATTCTGATATCATTGAGTTTTCGATGTTTTTTTTCCAGAGGACAGAGAACCTCAAATAAGCTTGCACCCAGTCCGTTTTTCTGAAGCTTGGTTTTCTTGAAATGGAGCGGCAGCTTAAGAGCTCCCATTGATTCAGTCCAGGCCTGAAAATCAAGGCCTAAATCAAATAAGGCTCCCAAGACCATATCTCCGGAAACACCGGTTTGCATATCAAAGAGTAAAGAGGGCATCGCCTAATAATAGGCATTATCTTAAGAAAAGATAAAAGCGGCCTGAAGCTTCTCGATTTCAAGCGGCGCTGCGACTCGAATCGCATTTAATTCATCTTCGCTTAGTCCCAATTTGCTAGCAGGTGATAGCTCTGGCTTGAAGGGGTTCGTCTCAAAGCCCGGAACAACAAAACCCAGTTGATAACAAAAGTCATCAGCTGCCGCCACCAATTGAGAAATTTCTTTTGCAAAAGGGGTCTTTTCAGGGTCATGATGGGCGAAAATAGGGATTCTGATTTCTTGGGGAAGGTCCCATTTCTCGGTTAGCCATTCGCCCACATCGGTATGATCAAAGCCAAACACCTGTAGCTCGGCTTGAACCATGGAGATTTTTTGCTCACTGCAGATTTTTAAGACCTGACAAAATTCTTCATGAAGATATTGATCCATAACAACACGACCTAAATCATGCAATAAACCTGCACAAAAACATTCCTCGGGATCAAGCATTCCAAATTTTCGAATTCGCAATGACAACAGCTTCGCCAGAACTCCGCAAGATAAACAATGCTGCCAAAATTTGCGGCGGTCAAAAGCCTGCTGGCCTTTGTCAGAGGGAAACATTTGCACGATACTAACACTGAGAACCAGGGTGTTTATCACTTTTAGCCCAAGAATAACCACTGCATTCTGTACAGTAGTGATGGTTCTGGGAATTCCATAGAAAGCGGAATTTGCTAACCGTAACACTCGGGAAGTCAGACCAATATCTCTGTTGATTAAGTTAGCTGCGTCGATTGCAGAAGTGGTGGGATCATTAACTATCTGTTGCAGTTGAATAGCTATTTCCGGCAAACTGGGAAGGCCCCCAATTTGTTCGATGCGACGTTTACTTGAGCTTTTATCCATGCGGCAATAACCCGTCTTAAAGCCATTTAGGCGAAGCAGATTGTTTTATTTTAGTTTATCACCCGAAAGACTGGCAGGTCAATGGGGATTGAGGTAGTTTTGGTTTCTTTTCATATCTGCAAGGGGTTCGTCTTGCTCCGAGTATTTGTAGCACTAAGCCTTTTATGCTCCACGGCAATAATGCCTTCATCTGCTCATCTAAGCCATAACGGATTGCCAGGAGTCGTTCGCACTGAATCGGCTCAAACACTTGGACATGGAAAGCTAGGCCTTAGCATCGGGGCGCATGGACATGTCGATGATCAGATTGTACGCGAGAGGCGCTTTCTCCATTATCAAAGTTCGGTTGTAAGGGTGCCGGATACCACCAATATAAGTGAACTGCAATCGGGTTCCATTTCTTTGAATGTGGCCATCGGAATTAGTGATTACTTCGATTTGGGTCTAGGCCTACCTATTCATGCGGATATGTTGCCAGAAGATTTCAAAACCAATAAAATGACCGCTGCAGGAATCGGAGATTTTAAAGTTACAGGTAAATTGCAATATCCCCCCTATGAACATTCCAAAGTTTTTGATATGGCACTTTGGGGACAACTCAGCTTTCCCAGTGGCAGCAAGTCTAAAGGCTTTTTACCTAAAGAGGTCTATTACATTCCCAAGGACAGCAGTGTAACCAATCACTTCTATTCCGCTAGCAAACACAGTATCGCGACAATGATGCTGTGGACCTTTGATCCTTCCTATCTAAAATCAGGTCCTCCTCTGCGCTTTCATCTAAACTATGGACTTTTAAGTACTCTGGCCGACCATCTCGATAACCAGTTCCAACTGAATATGGCAGCCGAATGGTTTCCCTATAACTTTTTGACCTTATTCAGCGAATTTTCTGGTCAAACTCGTTTAGAACAATTCGAATCGGGCTTTAATATTGGCGACGACCCCATGATTGCATCTTTTGGTTTCAGTGTGGATGCACCCAATGGAGTCTTCTTTACCTTCGCGTTCGATAAGGGTTTATCCAAGACCAACTATAACACTATGCGCTGGAGTAACAAGTCAAGCACGGAGTCATTTCACTACGATGTCAAGCCGGTGCCCAATTATGCTATCAGCCTCATACTTGGATATTCTGCCTTCTTAGTTCCACAGGACAGAGATGGAGATGGAATCAATGATAAGGACGATCGATGTCCAGATGAGAAAGAAGATATCGATGGATTTGAAGATAAAGACGGCTGCCCAGATCCTGATAATGACCAAGACGGGATTTCTGATCTAAACGATAAATGTCCCATGGAAGCAGAAGATAAAGATGGCTTTGAAGACAGTGACGGTTGTCCCGATATTGACAATGACAAAGATGGAATTTTGGACTTGAGAGACAAATGCCCCATGCAGGCAGAAGATATGGATGGTTTTGAAGACACCGATGGCTGCCCTGATTTGGACAACGACAAAGACGGTATTTTGGATAGTCTCGACCGATGCCCAAATGAGGCTGAAGATTTCGATGGTTTCGAAGATTCCGATGGCTGCCCAGATTTAGATAATGATAAGGACGGCATCCCCGATCTTCAGGATCAATGCCCCAATGAAGCTGAAAATATGAATGGAGTGGAAGACGAAGATGGCTGTCCCGAAAAAGTAAAAGCCATTGAAAAACAGGTGGTGTTACACGGAGTGAATTTTAAAACCGGAAGCTCCGATTTATTGCCTGAATCTTATCCTAAGCTTAACGAGGTCGTTGAGCAATTAAAAACCTATCCTGATGTAATCATCGAGATTCGTGGCTACACTGATAATATTGGCAACGACAATAACAATTTGAAACTATCCGAAGGTCGAGCTCAAAGTGTGAGGAGCTACTTACTTTCTCAAGGAGTAAATCCGACCCAAGTAAAAGCCCAAGGCATGGGAAAGAAATTCCCCATCGCAAATAATCGGACCGCTGAAGGGCGGGCTCAAAACCGGCGAATAGAAATGTATAGACTGAAGTAGAATTACAGTTTTACTCGTCTAGTCAACTAGACAGGTCCTTCTATTTCTTGTGTTCCAAATGCTGCTTTGCTTCCATATACTCTTTTTCCCAGCGAAAGGGATTCTGACTGGATAAAACTGAGGACCTTATCTTGGGGCCTTAGCTATCTATACGTTTAGAGGCAGCGTATAAATGATCAGAACAAAGCCATACAAATATTGGTCCAATTTACACCTGCTTTATTCTATCTGGACAAGCGTCACACTTAGGCTTGGCTTGGGTATACAGTTGACTAATCTATGGAGTGCATATACTGGCAGCCAACTCTGCGACTGCTAGTTTTCGGGTGATGGATGCTCTTTAGCGATTACTAGAATTTGCGAACATAACCCACGCGCAAACCCAACTGAAATAAATCATTTGCAGGGTCACGGAGATCGCCATACTTCAAGGTGAGCTTAGGCTCGACCAGCATGCTATTTAATTCATCGAATTGAATTTGAGTAGCAAAGGCTCCATAGGCATCCTGCCATAAAACATAACCTTCCACAAAGGGATTCTTTATTTGAACAGTTGGCTTGGGAATCAGATCACGATGATATTTGGCATAGCTGAATGTGTAACCAAGTGTAGGCAAGAGATTCACATAATCATTGAGTATAAAGCGAAAACCAAAAATAGGTCCACCACCTAAAATCATTCGAGTGAAACTATTGAAATTAGTTTCCTCTTTTTGGGCGCCTTCATAGCTAAAATCAAAACGCATTGCAAAGCTGAACATATTGACCAATCCTGGCTCTACGAACTCAAGAATCAGATAGGTTCCCAAGAGATACGCTTTTAAATCCTTATCCAATTGAGCATCGGAATAATTCTGAAAAAGGGTGTCAGCAAAGGGTTTCATCGCTTTAAACCCCAAAGTTGTGCGCCCTTCAATGTTGTATTC
This sequence comes from Fibrobacteria bacterium, assembly GCA_038315885.1. Lineage (GTDB taxonomy): Bacteria > Fibrobacterota > Fibrobacteria > UBA11236 > JBBQAD01 > JBBQAD01. The sequence continues at coordinate 6,747 of JBBQAD010000182.1, forward strand.
CAAATCGGCCATATACTCCGCAATGCCAGGACTCCACTGACTACCCACCGAGACAACCAAGCCAGATGCATCCTGTTCAAAAAGTTGCACTTGGGCGCTAGCTATGCTGAGGGCAGCAATAACTGGAAGAATCCACTTTGCATGGCTAAAGAACATGCCTAACTCCTCTTTTAACCTGAAAGGCTAGAAAATAATTCAATTGTGCCGGTTGCGCAGCACTTACTGTTAACAAATCAAAGATTAACGATCAAGTCTGAATTTGAAATTCAGTTCTCGACCTGCCTGAGCAGTAATAGTGGTATCAAATGGTGGGTGTAAACGGTGGACAACTTCTATATGCACACGTCCAGCAGGCACTTCCACAAACTTATTCATTGGAGTCTCTCCCACTGGCTTTCCGTTGATGGTCACTGAGGCGAAAG